>JAUZFY010000232.1 GCA_030840185.1 Microbacteriaceae bacterium
ACAACCGTCGGCCGACACCGCCAACCGCCGATAGCTAGGCGACTTGCGTTCCATGAATGAGCCGGATGATGGACTGGCTCATCGAGTCGTAGTCGTGCGTGTTGTCGAGTTCGCCGGTGATGGCGAACTGATCCATCATGCTGCCCATGGTATGCAAGACGGAGGCACAAGTCTCGAAAGACGACCCCGGGTGACGCTCAGAACGCTGGAGATGCCGCCCTCAACTCACCCCCGGTCGTGCAGCAGCCGCGACGCCGTCGCCCCGGACGCTGCCGCCCACGCCTGCGGCGTCGCCGCGTGCGCATAGGCAACGGGGAGGTCGAAGTCGTCGCGGGAAAACCCGCCGAACAGTTCCGGGAGCCGATTGCCGAACGCGGCAGCCGCCGAAGCGATGCCGGAGGCGAGCGTGCGAGCCGCAGCATCCATCCCGTGCGCCTTCATCCCCACCGCGGCCAGCATCGTGTCATGCGGCCAGACCGACCCATTGTGATAGGACATCGGATGGTACAGCCGAGCCTCGGAGGACAGCGTGCGCAACCCGAACCCGGTGAACATGTCGGGCTCGAGTAGGCGCTCACCGACTCGCACCGCGTCCGACTCGTCGAGCATGCCACTGAACAAGAGGTGACCGGCATTGGAGGCGACCACTTCGACCCGACGACCGGAGCCGTCGATCGCGAGCGCCGGGAAGTTCAGCTCCGGAACCCAGAACTCGCGACGGAATCGCTGTGCGAGTTCGCGCGCGCTGGTTTCGAGACTCGCAGCCCAATCCGGGTCGGACCAGACGTCCCGCGCGAGCGCCGCGGTGTCCATGAGCGCCCGCCAGGCGTAGCCCTGCACCTCGCAGAGCGCGATGGCCCCCGTCGCAATGGTGCCGTCGGCGTGGGCGACGGCGTCGTGCGAGTCCTTCCAACCCTGATGGATGAGCCCGTTGGGGTCAGGGGTGTAGCGAAGAAACCCGTGCTCGGTGAGCCCGCCGGCTCCGAGCATCCAGTCCACTGCCGCGCGCGCCGCGCCTTCGAGGTCGACGATCACCTCGCGAGTCGAGCACGCGGCCAGACCGATCAGGAACAGCGGCGACGAGTCGACGGACCCGTAGTAGCGCCCGTAGGGGATTTCGTCCAGCTGAGCCAGTTCCGACTGGCGCAACTCGTGCACGATCTTGCCGGGCTGGGCGACGCGCCGAGCATCGGTGTCGGTGGCCTGCGTTGCGGCGAGCGCCCGAAGCGTGTCGTCGAGCAGACCGGGAAGGTCCGGCTCGGTGAGCATCGACGCGATGATCGAGTCGCGTCCGAACAGCGTGAGGAACCACGGAACTCCGGCGGCCAAGATGGTCAGCTGCGGTAGTGACGGACACGGCATGCGGAGAGTCTGGATGTCTCGAAGGCTCTGCTCTCGAAGCGCGTCGCTCGGCTCACCGCGAAGAGGGAGCGGGGAAACGACCGCCGCGGGAGCTCCGACGCTCCGCACTGAGACCGCAATCTGGCGCAGTTCGCCGGGCGCGATGGTAACAATCCAGGAGAACTGACCGCCGCACACGGTGTCGTCGTCGTAGCTGCCGGCCGTGACCGCAGGGTCCCCGGTCGCGGTGATCTCCACCGTGGCCGAGAAGGTCCTGCCGTCGAGATCGCGCCCATAGTCCAGGCGAAGACCAGCACCGGTGACGTCGACGCTTCGGTGAGCTGCAGACCGGTCGAAGACGCGCTTGTCGGAACGCAGCATGAACTGGTCGGCGAAGTCCGTCGCGCACTCGAGCCCGAGGATGACATCGACCGGGCGCGCCGTGATGTTGCGCACCTCAATAAGCTCCTCAAGCCCGAACGAGGTGAGGCGCTGTTTCCGGGACAGCACAAAATCGCTTACAGCGTTCCGCGCCACCGCTGGCAAAAGCACGACCGTGCGTTCACTCTCCCCCGAGCGGGTTGAAGCAACCTCAAGGGTCGCGCCGTTTGCCGTGAGCGCGAAGGTCGAAAGCAGCCTCGTGTCGTTCACGAAGAGCCCACCGACTCCTCGCACCTCGGCGCGCACCGACCCATCGGCCGCGCTGCGGAGCATTGCCCCAGCGCCGACGGTGACAGCGTCTAAATCGCTCACTCGAATAGTCCCCATCCATCGTGTCTGAGGGTCTCCAGCGTCAGGGCGGCCGTCCAGCTGAATCGTCGGGTGCCGTGCGGCGATCCGATCCACGGTTCAACGTATTCCGGGAAGTCGTTCACGTCCGCGAGTCGAACCAAGTTCTGGCCGAGCTCCTCGGCGGCATCCTGCCGTCCGTGCACCCCAAGCGCCGTCGCGGCGAGCCAGGCCATATTGAACCAGGCCGGTCCGCGCCAGTAGAGCTCCGGCTCCAGGTCGGCCGCCGTGGCGTCGTAGCTCGGCACCAGTTGCGCGCCGGAGCCGAGAAAACGAGGCCCGAGCAACGTAGCGATGAGGGTCTCGGCCGTCGGCAGGTCCGGTAGAAGGAGGGGAAGCACCCCGTTGATCGTCGCCTTAGCGACCACCTGACCGCTCGTGACGTCGCGAGCGCCGTAGCTGCCGATGCTCTCGACGAAGAGCTCCCCGAGCGCGACGGTCAGCTCGGACGCCCGGCGCAGGTGCGGCTCGGGGTCGCGGCCGAGTTCCGACGCGATGCGGGCGAGGGCGAGCTCGGAGATCGCATACAGCGAATTGAACAGCGGATCCTCGAGCAGGAACGGGTACTCAGTGTCCTGGTCGTCACAGTTGTGATCGCGGTACCGCTCCGCGAGCCAGAAATACCGACCGTACTCCCGATCGCTCGGCCGTTCTGAGGCATTTGCGTGCAACAGATCGGGCCGCTCGAAGACGTGTTGCGGTGTCCCTGGCACCCGCGCGAGCGCGTCGTCCCAGAGCGGCGAGTTGTCGGTGCCGGACTCCCAGGGGTGCACGATCGAGGCGAGCCCGCGCCCGCCGCGGTCTCGGCGCGTGCGCAAGTATTCGTGCCAGGCCAAGAGCTGCGGGTAGGTGCGCTCGAGGAAACTCCGTCGCGTTGACTCGGCCGGATCGGCGGCGTGCACCTTCCACACCGCCCAGGCGTGGTTCGGCGGCTGCACGAGCCCGGCGGTGTCGACGACATCCGGCGAACCCGGCATGGTCCGCGACTGCCAGAACTGTGAGCCCGGGGAATAGTCCTGGTCGCGGTGGGGGTCGAAGATGATTTGCGGGATTCGCCCGTCGGCCCATTGCCCAGCGAGCAGGGCGTCGAGCTCCTGCCCCGCCCGACGAGGCGACACACGACGAAGACCGATCGCGATGAACGCCGAGTCCCAGCTCCACTGGTGCGGATACAGTCCCGTTGCCGGGAGGGTGTGGGAACCGGTCCAGTTTGCCTCGAGCACCGAGATCGCCCGTGCCGCTACGCTCGGGGGCATCAGAGGTACCTGCGCAGAAGCTGCGGAACCGGGGGCAGAACCGACGCTGCCGGCCCGGAGA
>JAUZFY010000248.1 GCA_030840185.1 Microbacteriaceae bacterium
CACCACGACGCGCGAGCCGTCCTCGAGCCAGATGCGCAGGATGTCGCTTGCCTGCAGTCCGGCGAAGCCGTCGGTGAAGTCATCGATGCGTCTCACGGCCACGCCGCCGATGAGCTGGGGCGGGCGCGACCGCAGCCGGCTCATCAGGATCGGGATGTCGCCGAGATCCGTCACCCGAACCGAAATCTGTGCCGACTCGAATGCGCCGAACCGGGCGGCGAAGTCGGCGCGGTGGTCGAGCAACGACTTGCCGGCGGCCTTGAGCTCCGAAACGAGTGCGATGAAGTCCACGGCGGCAGAGATGCCGTCTTTGTCGCGCACCTTCCGCGGGTCGACGAGGTAGCCGAGCGCCTCCTCGTAGCCGTAGGAAAGCCCGGGAACCCGCGACACCCATTTGAATCCGGTGAGGGTGTCCACGTAATCGAGGTTGTACTCTTTCCCGACCCTCGCGAGTGCCGGGGAGCTCACAATCGATGCGGCAAGTGTGCCGGCCTCGCCCGATTCGGCGAGCCGCTCCGCGGCCCGCCATCCGAGCAGGGCGCCGACCTCGTTGCCGGACAGTCGCTCCCAGCCGCCGTCGGCATCCGGAACCCCGATGGCGAGACGGTCGGCGTCCGGATCGTTTGCGACCACGAGTTCCGCGCCGGACTCCGTCGCTGTCGCGAAGGCCAAATCCATGGCGCCCGGCTCCTCCGGGTTGGGAAAGGCGACGGTCGGGAAGGCGGCGTTTGGTTCGATCTGCGCGGTGACGGGAATCGGGTCCGCGAAACCGGCCTCGAGGAACACCCGGCGGGCGGTCTCCCAACCGACGCCGTGCATCGCCGTGTACACGTAGCGAAGCGTCGATGCGGTGCCGGGGGAGAGCGAGGCGGTTCGCCGAACGTACTCGTCGAGAACCTCTTCCCCCGCCATCTCGAAGTCATCTGATCGCGGCAGTTCGAGCACGTTGGCCGAGGCCGCGATCTCGAGAATTCGGTCCGCGATTTCCCCGTCGACCGGTGGCACGATCTGCGAGCCGCGATCCTCGCCGCCGAGGTAGACCTTGTATCCGTTGTCGGCCGGCGGATTGTGGCTCGCGGTCACCATGATCCCGGCGCTCGTGTCGAGGTGGCGCACGGCGAAGGCGAGCACCGGAGTCGGGAGCGGCCGGGGAAGCAGAACCGCGCGGACTCCGGCGCCGGACATGATCCGAGCCGAGTCGGTAGCGAACACCCGGGAGTTCTTGCGACCGTCGTAGCCGATCACGACGCTGGGGTGTTCCTCGCGGGAGAGGAGGAAGGCCGCGAAACCGGCGGCGGCCTGCGAGACCAGCACCCGATTCATCCGATTGGACCCCGCCTCGATGCGCCCACGCAGCCCCGCCGTTCCGAAGGCGAGTCTGGTGTCGAACCGGTCGTGCAGTTCGGCGAGTGCGCCCTCCGCCCCGGCTGACGCATCCGCGATCAGCGCGTCCAGTTCGGCGCGGGTCTCCTCATCCGGGTCCTGGTCGCGCCAGGCTCGGGCGGTGTCCATGACGTCCGTCATAGCTCGGCAACGATTCGAGCGAGAAACGCGCTGATCACCGGTTCCGCGGCCCTGCCGGCGTCGAGCACCTCGGCGTGGCTCAGCGGCGTCTTCTGGATGCCGGCCGCGAGGTTGGTGATGAGGGAGAGTCCGAGGATCTCCATCCCGGCCTGACGGGCGGCGATCGCCTCGAGTGCGGTGGACATGCCGACGATGTGGCCCCCGATCGCCTTAACCATCTGCACCTCGGCGGGAGTCTCGTAGTGCGGCCCACGGAACTGCGTGTAAACCCCCTCGTCGAGACTTGGCTCGACTTGCCGGGCGATCTCGCGCAACCGGGAACTGTACAGGTCGGTCAGGTCGATGAAGGTCGCACCCTCGAGCGGGGAGTCCGCGGTGAGATTGATGTGGTCGCTGATCAGGACCGGGGTTCCCGGGGACCAGGTCTCCCGGATGCCGCCGGCGCCGTTCGTGAGGATCATGGTCGTCGCTCCCGTCGCCGCGGCGGTTCGCACCGAGTGGACCACCCGGCGCACACCGTGCCCCTCGTAATAGTGGGTGCGGGCCCCGATGACGAGGGCGCGCTTTCCCCCCGGAAGAAGAATCGAGCGAAGGGTGCCCACATGCCCCTCGAGCGCCGGGCGGCTGAAGCCGGTGATCTCGGCGGCGGGGATCGTCGCCGTGGTCTCGCCAATGAGGTCCGCGGCCTTACCCCAGCCGCTCCCGAGGGTGAGCGCGATGTCATGGCGCGGGACGCCGGTGCGTTCGGCGATTTCCGCCGCGGCGGCGGCGGCGATTTCGAAAGGATCAGCTGACTGGTCGTCGAGGGGATTCGGCATCCGCCCACTCTATTGCGGAGCATGGTCTCTCAGGCGATGGAGCGGATGCCGCGAGCCGCGGGACGACCGGACGGCGGCGCCTGATTACCTGACCCCGTTCCCTCTACAGGAGAATGGGCGCATGGCCTATGAATTCGAGCGGAAGCAACGCATCGCGATCATCGGGGGCGGGCCTGGCGGCTACGAGGCCGCCATCACCGGTGCCCAGATGGGGGCGGAGGTCACCGTCATCGAGCGAGTCGGTGTCGGCGGATCGGCGGTGTTGACGGATGTTGTTCCCTCGAAGACCCTCATTGCCACCGCGGAGGCAGCGAACGCGATCGGCGAGGCCGCCGACCTGGGAGTGCAGTTCTTCACTCGCGGCGAGTCTGGTCGCCCGGTTCGCCCCGACATCGCCGTCAACCTCGCCGCGGTGAACCAGCGGCTGCTCCGCCTCGCGCGTCAGCAGTCCGAGGACATGAAATCGCAGCTGATCAAGGCCGGGG
>JAUZFY010000277.1 GCA_030840185.1 Microbacteriaceae bacterium
CCTCGAGCGACTTCCCGCCTCTCTTGGTGACCAGTACTGGGCGCCGGAGATCGCCGCAGCGGATGGCCGGTACTGGATGTACTACTCGATTGGTCATGGCGCCGACGGCCATCACCTGCGCGTGGCCGGTTCGGAGAGCCCACTCGGACCGTACATCGACCTCGGCGTCGACCTCACCCCGAACGAGCTGTTCGCGATCGACCCGCATCCGTTCAGGGACGTGGATGGCCGGTGGTACCTGTTCTTCGCCAGAGACGTGCTCGACGACCCGCGGCCGGGAACCCAGCTCGCCGTCGCGCCGCTCACCTCCATGACATCCATTGGCACTGCCGTCGTCGCGCTCGCCGCGAACGCCGATTGGCAGATCTACGAGCGTGAACGACCGATGTACGGATCGCGGTACACCTGGCATACCCTCGAGGGGCCTTCGGTCGTTCGCCGGCACGGCCGCTACTGGATGACCTACTCCGGCGGCGCGTGGACGGGAGACGGCTACGGGGTGGATTGGGCCGTCGCTGACTCGCCGCTCGGACCGTGGGCTCATCCCGCAAGCGGCGGGGGCAGGCTGCTGAGTAGCGGGCCGGGGCTCATCGGACCCGGCCACAACAGCCTCACCGTGGACCCGAGCGGTGAGGACGTGATTGTGTTCCACGCCTGGAACCCCGAGCTCACCTCACGCAACCTGTTTGCGCGGCAGATCCGATTCGAGCCGGACGGGCCGCGTCTCGCCGGCCCGCTCGTTCGACGGCCGTCGATTCCGTCTGGGGTGAGCTGACCGAGGCTCGAGCCCTGCGCTGCGCTGCGCAACCGCGCGGCCCGATGCACTACCCGAGGCAGCCCGTCAACCCCTACCTTCCTCGCCGCACAGGCGTCTTATGGGTATGGAGGATGATTCTGATGGAATCCATCGCGCGTGATCTCGTTGTGCTCTCGCATCTGCGCTGGAACTGGGTCTGGCAGCGACCGCAACACCTGGTCTCCCGCTTCTCCATCGCTCGCGCTGAGCGTGGGGCTCGCACCTGGTTCGTCGAGGAACCCGTGTTCGACGAGGTGGACGGCCCGACCCTTCGCCGAAAGGAGGTTGGCGGGGTCACCCGCGTCTGGCTTGCGATGCCGCGCATTTCCGGGGCCGTGCCGCGAATTCCTGGCTTTGGCAAGCACCTGGGCTTCGACGCCCCCGGGGCGGAAGGCTACGGAGAGATGCTGCTTCACCTGTTCGAGAGCGAAGGCCGCCCAATTGAGCCACACGTGCTCGTGTACACCCCGATGGCGCTCGACACCGCTCGTTTCCTCGCACCTCGGCTGCTGATCTACGACGTCATGGACGACCTCGCGTCCTTTCACAACGCGCCGCCGGGTCTCAAAGTCGCCCAGCGACGTGTTCTGGCCGCATCCGATGTCGTCTTTACCGGGGGAAAGTCGCTGCACGAGTCCGTGGCGCACGAGCACCGCAGCGACGCGCACCTCTTCGCGAGTGGGGTGGATGTCGCGCACTACGCAAGCTCTCGCTACCGGCGTGCCGAAGCACGCAGGGATTCCCGCGTTGCCGGTTACGTCGGGGTGATCGACGAGAGACTCGATCTCGACCTGATCGCCGGGTTGGCCGACGCCCTTCCGGACTGGACGATCCGGCTCGTGGGGCCCGTTGCGAAGATCGAACCGGAGTCGTTGCCCCGGAGGCCGAATCTGGACTACTGCGGCATGGCCGACTATGCGGCGCTGCCGGCGATCATGGCCGGGTTCGATGTGGCGCTCATGCCGTTCGCGCTGAACGACGCGACCAGATCGATAAGTCCGACCAAGACCCTCGAGTACCTCGCCGCCGGCCTTCCGGTCGTTTCGACACGAATTCCGGATGTCGTGGCCGAGTACCCGGAGGTCGTGCGGTTCGCCGACACGGCTTCCGCATTCGCCGCCGCGTGCGCCGAGGTGATCGACGACCCGTGTGAGCCTCGTGACCGGCGTGCATTGCCGATCCTGGCATCCCGCGACTGGGGAGCGATCGCCACTTCGATGCTGGAACTCATCGATCTGGCAGACGAGCTCGACGCCGACCTCGAGTTCGCGCGGTTCCGCGTCGTCAGGGCTCTGACATGACGCCCGCCGGCTTCCGCTTCGACTTCGACCTCGTCATCGTTGGTTCCGGACTGTTCGGGCTCACCGTCGCGGAAAGCGTCGCTCGACTGTTCGGCCGGCGGGTGCTCGTCCTGGAGCGCCGCGAGCACATCGGTGGCAATGCGTGGTCGGAGATCGAACCGGAGACGGGCATCGAGGTACACCGGTACGGGGCGCACCTGTTCCACACCTCCAACGAGCGGGTGTGGCAGTACGTCAACCGATTCACCCGGTTCACCGGCTATCAGCACCGGGTGTACACCGTCTACCAGGACCGGGTTTTTCCCATGCCGATCAATCTCGGCACGATCTGCTCGTTCTTCGGCCGACGGTTCAGCCCGGACGAGGCTCGAGAACTTGTGCGCGATCAGGCGGCCGAGGTCGCCGGCCGGGAGGTCTCCAACCTCGAGGAGAAGGCCGTTTCCCTCATCGGACGACCGCTCTACGAGGCGTTCGTGCGCGGCTACACCGCGAAACAGTGGCAGACCGATCCGCGGGACCTGAGCGCCGACATCATCAGCCGCCTTCCGGTGCGGTACAACTTCGACAATCGGTACTTCGCCGATTCGCATGAGGGGCTGCCGGTCGCCGGGTACGGCGCATGGCTCACCCGCATGGCGGAGTCACCGCTCATCCATGTTGAGTGTGGAGTGGACTTTTTCGACGTGCGCGACAGCATTCCGAAGGGGGTTCCCATCGTCTACACCGGGCCCCTCGACCGCTATTTCGACTACGTCGAGGGCGAGCTCGGCTGGCGCACGATCGACCTCGAACTGGAGGTGCTCCCGGTCGGCGACTTTCAGGGAACGCCCGTCATGAACTACGCCGACGAGACCGTGCCCTGGACCCGCATCCACGAGTTTCGGCACTTTCACCCCGAGCGTGCGTACCGGAGGGACAAAACGGTGGTCGTGCGCGAGTTTTCGCGAGCGGCAGGGCGGTTGGACGAGCCGTACTATCCGGTGAGCGCGACCGCGGATCGCGAGCGGCTATTGCGCTATCGGGAGCGGGCGCGGGCCGAGGGGGACGTCTACTTCGGCGGGCGATTGGGCACCTATCAGTACCTCGACATGCACATGGCGATCGCGTCGGCGCTCAGTCTCGTCGACAACACCCTCGGGCCCCGGTTCTGCTGAGGTCGGTCCTCCTGGTCTCAAGGCACCTCGACGGACTGCACGATGACCGCGGGTTTGAACGCCGCGACCCGTCCACTGGTCCGGCGGTCCGAATACACCCACCACCGGTAGAGCGCGAATCGGAAGGCCGTGCCAAGCGCGAGCCCGATGACGTTCGTCGCGATGTTGTCGTCGAGCACCGAGGTGAGGCCGAGGGCATAGTGGGACACCCACAGGCAGCCGAGCGCGATGGCGGCACCCGCGAGACTCACGACCGCGAATTCGATGCCCTCCCGGAGCACATCCGTTCGCCGCTCGGATCGGAAGGTCCAATACCGGTTGCCGATCCAATTGACCACAATGGCGAACGAGGTGGAGATTATCTTGGCGAGGATCGGGCCGTCGTGCACGAACTGCGGTGCAAAGATGGTGGTGCGAAGGGCGTTGAACACGACGATGTCGACAACGAGTCCGACGCCCCCGACCAGTCCGAAGCTCACCAGCTGACGCAGCAGCGCGACGCGCAGGTCACGACGCATGGCTGTGCTCCCGGGCGACTCGGGCGGCGCGGATGGTCACGGCGGCGTTCTTGCGATCACCGGCGATTCGGGACGGAAGTCCGCGCAGCCCCCAGACAGTGACCCTGAGGATTGCCTCTTTCACGATTCCGGAACTCATCTTCGATTCGCCGTGCACGCGCTCGACGAAGGTGATCGGAACTTCGGAAATGCGCAGTCCGGCGGTGTATGCGCGCCACAGCATGTCGATCTGAAAGCAGTACCCCCGGCTCAGCACGTTCTGGTAATCGACCGTGCGGAGCGCGTCGGCTGTGAAGGCTCGATAGCCGCCCGTGATGTCGCGCACCGGAATTCCGAGGGCGATTCGCGCGTACAGGCTTCCCCCTTGCGAGAGCACGGAACGGCGAAGCGGCCAGTTTTCCACAGAGCCGCCGCGCACCCAGCGCGAGCCGAGCACGACGTCGGAGTCCTCGAGCCGGTCGAGCAGCCGAGAGAGCTGTTCGGGCTGGTGCGAGCCATCCGCGTCCATTTCGACGAATCGCTCGTAGCCCCTGGCGAGTCCCCAGTCGAAGCCGGCGCGGTACGCGGCGCCGAGTCCGTCCTTCTCGGTGCGGTGCAGCACGTTGATTCGGTCGTGCCCGGCCGCGAGTACCGACGCGAGAGCGCCCGTGCCGTCGGGCGAGTTGTCGTCGACAACGAGCACGTCGACGGTTGGTGCGCTGCGCAGGAGCCTCGCGATGATGTCGGAGAGGTTTTCCCGCTCGTTGTAGGTGGGGATAACCACGAGAGTGTCGTTTGATCGTGGTGTCGCGTTCATGATGTCTGCCTCGTGGGTTCGAAAACGGCCGGTGCATAAAGTCCGGCTCTCGTTCCATGCTCGCTGGCGAGACTTGAGGCGAGGTTGGGAACCGCCCGTGCGGACGTGAGAGTCCACACAGACTGCACACAGACTGCGGCTCAGGAGGGCCGTTCAGTTGGTCGAGTAGCGACCGAGGGAACTGCTGTTGGTCGAGTAGCGACCGAGGAACGAGGCCGCGTATCGAGACCCGGTGTGTCGTTCCGGGGTCTCGATACGCTCGCAGCGCTCGCTACTCGACCCGCGGAAGGGTGCTCGCTGCGCTCGCTACTCGACCCGCGGAAGGATCAGCCGGCGGTCGGAAGCGAAACGGTCACCGTGAATCCCGCCCCGTTGGAGAGGCTGATGGTTCCGTGCGCGGCCGTGACGATCGCATGCACGATCGCGAGCCCGAGCCCGCTACCGACGTTGTTGCTCGCCCGCGAGCCATCCGACCGGGTAAACCGGTCGAACGCCACCGGCAGGAAGTCCTCGGGCATGCCATTGCCGGAATCGACGACCGCGAGCAGCAGCTCGGAGCTCGAATACCGAAGAGCGATCCGAACTGTGCCCCCATCCGGCACGGCAGTGATGGCGTTGATCGTGAGGTTGGCGATGACTCGCCCGAAGTTGCTCGGCGAGATGCGGTAGGCGGCGTCCGTCGGCTCCTCGGACACATCGAAATCGATCGTGACGTTCTTGGCTACCGCGAGCAGCCTCGCACGATCGACAGACGCCGCGAGTTCGCGCGCGAGTTCCGGCCACGAGCTGAGGGTCTCCGGGGCGTGCGCCTGGAGCTGGGAGAGCTCGAGCAATCCGGTCGCGAGCCCGGAAAGCCGTTCGACCGAGCGCTCGGCCGCCGTGATCTCCGCCTCGAGCGCCTTGGCATCCCCGCTCGCGAGGTGAGAGAGCTCAAGTTGGGTCTTCAGAAGGGCGAGCGGCGTACGCAGCTCGTGGCTCGCATCGGAAACGAGCTGGCGCTCCCGCTCAACCGATTGCCGCACTTCCGTGATGAACTCGTTGAGCGTCGTGCCGAGGGCGAACAGCTCGTCCTTCGCCGGGCCGATCGGAAGCGGCTCGGTCGACCCCTCGGCGACGAGAGCCATCGCCTGGCGCCGCATCCGAGCCACCGGTCGCAGCGCCGCGCTGGTGAGGAGCCAGGATGCGACGCCGACTCCGATCACGAGAACTATCGCACCGAAGATGAGCGCGCTGGTGATCCGTTGGAGGGAGAGGACGGCCGAGTCCTCATTCCGCGCGGTGATCACCGTCCAGTCCCCGGCATCCGTCACAATCGTCTGCACGAGCACCCGGTAGGAGTCGTCGCCGTCGAGGACGGTGTGCACCCCGTCTGACTTGGCCGCGATGATCGCCACCCGGGAACGAAGGCCGCGCGGAAGATTCGATTCCTTGACGGCGCCGGTCGGGTCGACAACGGCGACCAGCTGGCCGCGCGCTGGCGTGTCTATCGTCGGAGTTGGCGAGTCGAGCACGCCGGTGACGTATGGGAAGGCGTCGTGGGTGAGCACGGTGGTCGTCGTGCTGGCGAGGATGTTCTCCACCTGCGCCCTGAAGAGCACGAGCGCGCCGCTGAGGAGGACCGCGGCAACCAGGAGACTGCCCAGGGTGATCCTCCAGCGGATGGAGAGCCGGCGGATCCACCTCACTGCGGCACCGCACTCGCATCGAGCGAGTAGCCTGCGCCGCGCACCGTCGTGATGCGAATGGCCGCCGCCTCCGGATCGAGTTTGCGGCGGAGGTAGCTCACGTATTGATCGACGATGTTGGGGTCGATGTTCTCGCTCGAGCCCCAGACCTCCTCGAGGATGCGGGAACGGCTCACCGTGGTGCCGGGATTGCTCGCGAGTAGGCGAAGCAACGCAAACTCCTTTGGGCTCATCGGGAGCGGATGCCCGGCGACGGTTACGGCGAGCGCGGCGGAGTCGATCCGCACGGCGCCCACTGTCACGGCAAGTTTTTCACCCGTGGCGTCGCGGCGGAGGAGCGCCCGGATCCGTGCGCTCAACTCCACGAAGGCGAAAGGCTTGGTGAGGTAGTCGTCCGCCCCGGAGTCGAGACCGTACACGCGGTCCT
>JAUZFY010000287.1 GCA_030840185.1 Microbacteriaceae bacterium
GCCGGCGTAGTGCGCGTCGCGCAGGTGCTTCGGAACTCGTCCGATCTTTCCCGCCCGCACATCCGCTATCGCCGCGTCGAGGGCCATGTAGGCGGCATTGGACTTGGGTGCGGTGGCGAGATAGACGACCGCCTCCGCGAGAAGAATCCGGCCCTCGGGCATCCCAATCATCTGCACGCCCTCCGCGGCGGCCACCGCGATGGGCAGAGCCTGCGGATCGGCCATCCCAATGTCCTCGGCCGCGCTGACCATGATGCGTCTCGCAATGAACCGCGGATCCTCCCCGGCCTCGATCATGCGGGCGAGGTAATGCAACGCCGCGTCGACGTCGGAACCACGCACCGACTTGATGAACGCGCTGATCACGTCGTAGTGCTCGTCACCATTGCGGTCGTAGCGCAACAGCGCGCGATCAACGGCCATCGCGACGATGTCGGCGGTGACGACCGGCTTGTCCTCGCCCGCGGTCGAAGAGGCCGAAAGCGCCGCGGCTTCGAGGGCGGTCAGGGCGCGCCGGGCGTCCCCGGAGGCCAGCCGGATGATGAGGGCCCTCGCGTCGGGCTCGAGAACAATTTTCTCGGCGAGACCACGTGGATCGGTGACCGCCCGGTCGATGAGGGTGCCGAGATCCTCGTTGCTCAGCACCTCAAGGGTGAGGAGGAGCGACCGCGACAGCAGCGGTGAGATCACCGAGAATGACGGGTTCTCCGTGGTCGCGGCGACGAGGATGACCCAGCCGTTTTCGACCCCCGGAAGCAAGGCATCCTGTTGGGCCTTGGTGAATCGGTGGATCTCGTCGAGGAACAGCACGGTCGAGACGCCGTACAGGTCGCGAGAGGACATCGCCTGCTCCATAACCTCTCGCACGTCTTTGACGCCGGCGTTCACCGCGGACAGCTCGACGAATTTTCGACCGGAGGAATGGGCTATTGCTTGCGCGAGGGTCGTTTTGCCCGTGCCGGGCGGACCCCACAGGATCACCGAGACGGAGCCCTGTTCCCCCGACTTGTCGGAGGCCAAGCTCACGAGCGGCGACCCCGGAGTGAGGAGGTGTCGCTGGCCGGCCACCTCGTCGAGACTGCGCGGACGCATGCGAACCGCGAGTGGAGTCGCCCCCGCTCGCAGGCCTAACTGGGCATCCACCATAGACGCAATGCTAGTTGCCGCTACCGATAGCGCGGGCTCGGGCGGGGTGTCCTTGGTTCCAGTACTCGTCCCCTATAGTGCAAAAGGGCATTCGCCGCCCACCTTGCCTGCCGCCGCGTGAGCGGCACCGAAGCCGAAGGAACCACGTGGCCCCGAGCAAGAACTCCGAACGTGAGGCGCGTGAGGCCCGCGATCGTCTCCGCCGGTACAACGCCCGCCAGGCAGTGCACGCCCATCAGGTAACCCGCCGTCGCCGCGACAACATCATTGCCGTGGCCGGAGTTCTCCTTGTCGTCGGCCTCGCGACGGTCACCCAGGTCTTCTATTTCACCGCCGGCCCCGGATTGCCAAAGCCGAAGCCGTCACCGAGCAGTTCGATAGCACCGAGCAGTTCGACCGCACCAACCGCCCCACCCACACCGAGCGCCTCGCCAACGCCGTAGCTTTCGGCGCCCGAGACGAAGATCACCAACTGAGGGTGCAATAGGCTGGTGTCCGGCCATTTCCACAGCGTGGCCGACAAGCAAAGGTGAGTCTCTTGGCGATAGACGATCAGGCCCCGTGGGGCCGCGTTGATGAATCGGGCACGGTCTTCGTACGCGAGGGCGAAGGCGAGCGAGCCGTCGGGCAGTATCCGGACGGAAGTCAGGAGGAGGCCCTCGCCTACTTCCAGCGCAAGTACACCGAGCTCGCCGGGCAGGTGACCCTTCTCGAGCAGCGGATCAAGCGTGGCACCGCCGCAGCGGATGTTGCCAAGACCATTGCTGCCCTCAAAGCCACTGTGGCAAGCGCCAACGCCGTCGGCGATCTCGCCGCGCTCAGCAGGCGTCTCGACGCCCTTGACGGTGCCGTTGGGGAACTGACCGAGAAGCAGACCGCCGAAACCAAGGCAGCAACCGATGCGGCGATCGCCGAGCGCGAAGCCCTCGTCGTCGAGGCGGAGACGCTCGCCGCGCAGGATCCGGCGAAGGCGCAGTGGAAGCAGGTCAGCGCCACCCTCGACGACATTTTCGCTCGCTGGCAGAAGCATCAGGCCGACGGTCCTCGCCTCCCGAAGAACGAGAGCAATGAGCTGTGGAAGCGATTCCGCGGGGCGCGAACCACCATCGAGACGCACCGCAAGGCGTTCTTCGCCGAACTCGATTCGGTGCACAAGGACGCGCGTTCCCGCAAGCAGCAACTCGTGGAGCGGGCCGAGGCGCTCGTGCCGAAGGGTCTAGACGGAATCCCGGCCTACCGCACCCTGCTCGACGAGTGGAAGGCGGCCGGTCGGGCGGGAAAAAAGTTTGACGACGCTCTGTGGCTTCGCTTCAAGGCGGCCGGGGACGCGCTCTATGCGGCGAAGTCGGAGGTAGACGCCAAGGACAACGAGGAGTTCGGCGCAAATCTCGAGCAGAAGCTCGCGCTTCTCGCCGAGGCGGAACCGCTGATCGCTGAAACCGACCGGGTCAAGGCGAAGGACGCTCTCCTGTCGATTCAGCGCCGGTGGGACGCAATCGGCAAGGTTCCCCGCGATCGGGTGAAGCCGATCGAGGATCGCCTTCGCAAGGTCGAGGCCGCGGTTCGCAAGCTCGACGAGGATCACTGGCAGAAGAGCAACCCCGAGCGCATCGCTCGAGCCGAGGGTCTGGCCGGACAGCTTCAGGATGCGATAGCCAAGCTCGAGGCCGAGCTGGCCGAGGCGAAGGCGAGCGGCGACGCCAAGAAGATCAAGGATGCCGAGGAGGCCCTCGACGCCCGGAAGGCGTGGCTGAAGGCGATCGGCTAGACCTCCCCCGTCTCGTCGCTGCCTCTCCCCCGGTGCCGCCGGCGAGGGGTTGTGCACAGATCGGGATTTCCGTCGACCGCATCCGATGGCACCCTACGAGCATTGAGGCGTGTCCCGCCTCCCGCCCGTCCTCTCCCGTCACGACCTTCCGCAGGCCGAGCTGCTCGCGGCCCGGCTCGACGGCGAGGTGTATCCGGTGGCGGACTGCTTCTGCCCGATCGACGAGATCGAGCAAAGTTCTCATCGCGGGGCCGCGCTGGCGGCGCTCATTCCCGGCCGGTTGATCGCCGAGCAGCTGACCGCCGCGTGGGTGCTCGGCGCCACCCGAGCACCGCCCGGTCATCGCCAGTTCTGCACCGACATCGGCGCCCGCATCCGGCCCGCCGGGCTCGTCTCGGTCACGGTGCGAGAGGTCGTGATCGGCCCGGACGAAGTGCAGAACTGCGGCGGACTCTCCGTGACCGCCCCGCTGCGGACCGTGCTCGACCTCGCGCGGTTCACACCCCGCTTCACGTCCGATCACTACCGCGTCACGGCGGAACTCATGCGACTCGGCCGCTTCGGCGCCGAGGAGTGCCTCGCGACTCTCGACCGCCGCCGAAACCTACCGGGCAAGCGACGGGCGCTCGAGCGCATCGTCGACGCGGCGGAACGGGCTCAGCCGCCGTTGACCCGGTACACGTCGTAGACCGCGTCGATGCGCCGCACCGCGTTCAGCACGGCATCGAGGTGGGTAGTGTCACCCATCTCGAAGACGAAGCGGCTGAGCGCAAGCCGATCGCTTGAGGTCGAGACCGAGGCCGACAGGATGTTCACGTGACTCTCCGACAACACACGAGTGACGTCCGAAAGCAGTCCGGCGCGGTCGAGGGCCTCCACCTGGATCTGCACGAGGAACACGCTCGACGAGGTCGGGGCCCACTCGACATCGATCATGCGCTCCGGCTCGGTGAGCAGCGAGGCCACGTTGTGGCAGTCGCCCTGGTGCACCGAGACCCCGGCGCCCCGTGTCACAAATCCGACGATCGGGTCCCCCGGCACGGGCGTACAACACTTGGCGAGCTTCACCAGGATGTCGGGCGCGCCTCGGACGAGAATTCCGGAGTCGCTGTTGCGCAATGGCTTGCGACGCTTGCTCGGGAAGGTAATTTCCGCGTCTTCGGTCTCGGCCTCGAGATGCAGTGAAGCGACAACCTTCTCGATCACCGACTGGGTCGACACGTGGCCCTCGCCGACCGCGGCGTAGAGCGAGGAGATGTCTTCGAAGCGCAATTGGGCCGCCACCTCGTTGAACGAGTCCTGGCTCATCAGCTTCTGCAACGGAAGGTTCTGCTTGCGCATGGCCCGGGCGATCGCGTCCTTGCCCTGTTCGATCGCCTCGTCGCGGCGTTCCTTTGTGAACCACTGTCTGATCTTGTTTCGAGCCCGCGGGCTCTTCACGAAATTCAGCCACCCCTGGCTGGGGCCGGCATCCGGATTCTTGGAGGTGAAGATCTCCACGACGTCGCCGCTGTTCAGCACACTCTCGAGTGGAACGAGACGGCCGTTGACCTTGGAACCCATCGTCCGGTGGCCGACCTCGGTGTGCACGGCATACGCGAAGTCGACCGGCGTTGCACCGGCCGGCAGGCCGATCACCTTGCCCTGGGGGGTGAAGACGTAGACCTCCTTCGCCCCGATTTCGAAGCGAAGGGAATCGAGGAATTCGTTTGGGTCGGCGGTCTCGGCCTGCCAGTCGGTGATGTGGGCCAACCACGCCATGTCGCCGTCGCCGGAGTCGCTCGGCGACCCCTTGCCGTTGACCCGCTCCTTGTACTTCCAGTGCGCCGCGACGCCGAACTCGGCTCGCTGGTGCATCTCGTCAGTTCGGATCTGGATCTCCACTGCGCGGCCCTGCGGACCGATCACCGTGGTGTGCAGCGACTGGTACAGGTTGAACTTCGGCGTCGCAATGTAGTCCTTGAACCGTCCCGGAATCGGATTCCAGCGGGCGTGGATCGACCCGAGCACGGCGTAGCAGTCACGCACCGAGCTGACGAGCACGCGAATCCCCACGAGGTCGTAGATCTCGTCGAACTCGCGACCGCGAACGATCATCTTCTGGTAGATCGAGTAGTACTGCTTCGGTCGCCCGACGACCTTGCCCTTGATCTTCGCCGACTTGAGGTCGTTGTTCACCGCGTCGATCACCTGTTGGACGAACTCCTCGCGCTGCGGAGTCCGCTGCTTGACGAGGTTCTCGATCTCGACATAGAGCTTGGGATACAGCACCGCAAACGAGAGGTCCTCGAGCTCCCACTTGATCGCCTGGATGCCGAGCCGATGGGCAAGCGGCGCGTAAATCTCGAGGGTCTCCTGCGCCTTCCGGGTCGCGGACTCCGTCGGGACGAAACCCCAGGTTCGCGCGTTGTGCAGCCGGTCGGCGAGTTTGATGACGAGCACCCGGATGTCTTTCGACATCGCCACAACCATCTTGCGAACCGTCTCGGCCTGAGCGCTGTCTCCGTACTTGAGTTTGTCGAGCTTGGTGACGCCGTCGACGAGCATCGCGATCTCGTCACCGAAGTCCCGGCGCACGAGGTCGAGGGAATACTCGGTGTCTTCGACCGTGTCGTGAAGAAGCGCGGCCGCGAGAGTCTTCGGTCCGATGCCGAGGTCGGCCAGAATCTGGGCTACCGCGACGGGGTGGGTGATATACGGTTCGCCGCTGCGCCGCATCTGCCCGCGGTGCGCCTCCTCCGCGGCGGCGTACGCGCGTTCGATGATGCCGACGTCGGACTTCGGATGATGCATCCGCGCCGTCTTGATCAGACGATCAACGGCACCCACCGGCTGCGTCTTGGAGAAAATTCGCGGCAGCAGCGTGCGAAGCGACGCGCTTCCGCCCGGTGGGACACCGGTCGAGGACGTGGCGGGATTGGATGTCGTCGTATCTGCCATCGCCGTTCCTCCTGCCGTCAAAACTATCACCGGCGGAGCGCCGGCGGCCTCCCGTTCGCTGAGGGCGCGAGCGGGCCGAAACTCACTCGATGCGCGGGGGCGCTTGGCTCTCGGCGACAAGTTCGCCACCGGCCTGCGACCAGGCGAGCATCCCGCCGGAGACGTTCACGGCCTCGAAGCCCGCTCCGATGAGGGCACTCGCCGCGCGAAGCGACCTGGCACCGGATCGACACACGACAAGCACCTGTTGACCCGTTGGAATCTCCTCCAGGCGGCTACCGAGCTCCGACAGCGGAATCAGGTGGGCGAGCGGCGAGTGGCCGAGATCCCACTCGCTCTGCTCGCGAACATCGAGCAGCCAGGTGCCGCTCGTCGAACGTGTCATCGCCTCGACGGTGTCGACGGAAACAATCTCGCTCATGCGGCCTCTCCCTGACGTGGAACGCTATTTCGCGATGCTGGCTTCGCGCACGGTGAGGGTGCGCTTGTCCCGCTTCTTGATCTCCGGCTCACCACCGCGCAGCTGCGCGTAGACCGGCGCGGCGATGAAGATCGTCGAGTAGGTTCCGACAATGATTCCGATGAACAGGGCGAGCGAGATGTCACGCAGTGTTCC
>JAUZFY010000240.1 GCA_030840185.1 Microbacteriaceae bacterium
GCATTCGTGCTGGTTGGCATCCTCAAGAACGGAAGTTGAGACTCGCCACGATCATTGGCTCGTGATCATCCCGGATGCGGTGTCGTATTTCGCATCAGCTCCGGCGACGCCGGTCAGCTGCATGGAGAATCCGCCGCCGTCCGCGGCGGGCGTGTAGGAGAACCGGGATCCGGCCGGCAACACGACGGAACCGGCCGGCGTAATGACTTGGTTGTCGGATGTTGCGGCCAGCACAGCAGGATAGGCGCCTCTTTCTGCGGCATCCTTTTTGAGCAGGTAGGTGAGGGTTCCCTCGACCCGCACCAGCGACAACCGCTCCGCCTCATGATCCTGCGGTGTCGGGGCGACCACGGCTGGCGCAGGTTGCGTCGATTGCACGGGCGAGACCGGCGAGCTGATGCCGAGCGGCATCGTCTGCGGGTTGTTGGTGTGAAGGTAATAGTCGAGGGCGTTCGAGCCCGCAACGAGGGTGCCGAGCGCACCGAGCAAGATTCCGACGGTCGGGAGGATGATGCTCGTCGCTCGAGCGTTCGGACGATTGCGCAGCGCGACGAAGCCGAAGGCGACGGCGGAGATGCCGATCGTGGAGAAGATGTAGCCGTGATTGGGCGTCAGGAAGCCAGGCTGAACCAAAATTGTGAAGGCGGCGCACACTCCGAGCACGAAGGAGAACGCCCCGGAACCGCGGGTCCGCGGCGAACGCACGCGTGTGTTGTAGCTGTAACGCGAAGGCGGCTGGGCTCGGGACGGTTCGGCTGGCGGTGACCAGTCGCGTGGACCTGACTGATTGGAATACACGCGTCGTTTCTCCAGCTGCTGGGGACTTCGTCCTGTCTAGCAGAGTGACTGTTAGTCAGATAAGGCCCCAGAACGGGTGCGGGCGTGCGGCGCCTACTCAAATCGCAGGAGATTCACCACTCGCGTGCGTCACTTCCCCGGGTTGGCGCAGCGGAGTCGTGATTCTCCTGCGTTTTCGGGTTCTGGAGGGGGCGCGGAGGGGTTCGAGGGCTGCTGCGGCGGTCTCGATACGCGCGCTTCGCGCGCTACTCGACCCGCAGTTACGCGCGCTTCGCGCGCTACTCGACCCGCGAAAAAGCCCCTGCCCGCGGGAAGGCCCAAGCCCTGATCGACCCCGCGAGAAGACCCGCACTGCTCGACCCGCGAAAAACCCGCCTTACTCGTTGACCCGCGAAAAACCCGCGCCCTACTCGACCCGCAGAGGCACCGGCAGCGACAGCCGCGCCTGCCCGGCGGGATGCGCGTCCGGGGCGAACGGACCGGCGTCGAACAGCCGCTCGCGCAACGTCTCGCCATCGCGATAGGCCGTGCGGTACCGTCCTCGCCGCTGCAACTCCGGCACGACGAGCTCGATGAAATCCTCGAATGTTCCGGGCGAGAGGTATTGCACGAGGTTGAATCCGTCGAGGTCGGCTTCCTCCGCGATCTGTTCGATCCGGTCGGCCACCTGCTCCGGAGTCCCCCACACGAAGAACGGATTCTCGGTCGGCTTCTCGTAATACTCCACGATGTCCCGCACCTGCTTGTTCGCGAACGCCGCCTCGGCCGACTGGATGTGGTCGCGCCCCCGGTACTCGATGTACTCTTCCGCGCCCATCGCCGCGAGGTCGATCCCGCTGCC
Organism: Microbacteriaceae bacterium; assembly: GCA_030840185.1. Taxonomy (GTDB): domain Bacteria; phylum Actinomycetota; class Actinomycetes; order Actinomycetales; family Microbacteriaceae; genus Lacisediminihabitans. The sequence continues at coordinate 1,640 of JAUZFY010000240.1, forward strand.
GCCGCCGAGGTGCACGAGGTACCCGACGAGATCGCGGTATTGCAGGATGTCATCCACCTTCGCCCGAGCCTCGGCCTGCGTCCTGCCAACGATGACATCGAGCCCGATCAGGAACCGGATCGCGTCCCGGCCCCGACCGTTCTCCTCGGCGAGGTCCTTGACCTGGGTCACGACCTTCTTCGCCTGGTCGATGGTGCGCGCCCCGACGAAGATCGCCTCGGCGTGCCGCGCCGCGAACACCCGACCCCGATCCGATGCTCCGGCCTGGTAGATCACCGGCGTGCGCTGCGGCGACGGCTCGGAAAGGTGCGGACCGTCGACCGCGAAGAATTTGCCCTCGTGGTTGATCTGGTGCACCTTGGCCGGGTCGCTGTAGAGCTTGCGTTCGCGGTCGCGCACCACGGCATCCTGTTCCCACGAACTCTCCCACAACTTGTATGAGACCTCGAGGAACTCCTCGGCAAGGTCGTAGCGGTCGTCGTGCTTCACTTGCGAGCTCAGGCCGAAGTTGCGTGCCGCGTCGGGAAGGTAGCCGGTGACCACGTTCCAGGCGACCCTCCCGTTGGTCAGATGGTCGAGAGTGCTGAACCGGCGCGCGTTGCCGAACGGCGGCTCGTAGGTGGTGGTGAAGGTCACCGCGAAACCGAGGTGCTCGGTGACGGCGGCCATCGCCGGCACCAGCAGGAACGGGTCGTTGTTGGGCGACTGGATGCCGCGGGCGATCGCCGGATCTCGGCTGCCCTGATACACGTTGTAGGTGCCAACCACGTCGGCGAGGAAGATCGCGTCGAACAGCCCGCGCTCGAGCAGCTTGGCGGTATCGGTCCAGTAGCGAAGGTCGGTGTACTCATGGCGACGGTTGGCTGGATGCGTCCACAGGCCGTGGTTGATGTGGCTCGGGGTGTTCATCTCGAAACCGTTGAAGTGCAGAAGCTGTGACATGTGGTCCTAACTGGTTGCGAGCGACGCGGTCGAACGGGCAGAACTGGCTGCAACAGACGCGGTTGAGTGGGTAGAACTGGTTGCGACAGACGCAGTCGTGGCAGCGGGGCTTGCTGCGACAGACGCGGTCGCGCGAACGGGCAGCTCCGGAACTGCAGCGAGAAGGGCCCGGGTGTAGTCGTGTTGCGGCGCGAAGAACACGTCGTCGGCGCTGCCCGACTCCACGATCTGACCGTCCTTCAGAACGAGCACGTCATCACTCACGTGGTAGACCACGCCGAGATCGTGACTGATAAAAATGAAGGACAGCCCGAAGCGCTGCTGCAGGTCGGCGAGCAGGTCGAGAACCTGGGCCTGGATCGACACGTCTAGGGCGGAAACCGGCTCGTCCAGCACGATGATCTTTGGCCGCGGCGCGAGGGCCCGGGCGATGGCAACACGTTGACGTTGGCCGCCGGAGAGGGTCAGCGGACGCCGATCGGCGAACCGCCGCGGCAATCCGACCGAATCGAGCAGTTCGCCGACACGGTCCTGCCGTTGCGCCCGGGTGAGAGACTCCCCCGCCCGGAGCGCGTCGATCAGGATGTCGCTCACCGAGTGCCGCGGGTCGAACGACGACAACGGGTCCTGGTAGACCACCTGGATGCGTCGCCGCCGAGCGCGACGGTCGCGTTCGGGCAGCGCGGACCAGGCTTCGCCGTCGAGCAACACCTCGCCCGCGTCCGCCTCGGTCAGGCCGAGCGCGAGCCAGGCCGTTGTGCTCTTTCCGGATCCGGACTCTCCAACGATCCCGAGGGTGGTGCCGGCCCGGAGGCGGAAGGAGACGTTTCGAACGACCGTGCGGCGCACCCGGTCCGGGCCGCGGTAACTCTTCACGAGACCGATGGCCTCGAGCGCGGGGGCAACGGGCGAATCGTCGTGCGACGTGGAACCATGCTGCGGAGAATCGAACGACGCCGCAGCCCCCGCATCCGCAATACTGGCCGCGGACAG
>JAUZFY010000297.1 GCA_030840185.1 Microbacteriaceae bacterium
GGAGAATCGCTCAATTCGGGGGACCGGGCGCCGATGAGTCGCTCCGACGCCACCTGGCGCTTTGCCCTCGACTGGCAGCGATCGGTCGTGGGGGGAGCACACCAAGGCGGTGCGGTACGGATCAGCACGGAGTTGGGTGCGCAGTTCCGGGCTGCCTACGCGCTGACCCTCGGGGACTTGCAACGGATGCTCGCTAAAGAATGGGCCACCGGGATCACCAGGCCCTTCCTGCACGGTGTGGCCACACAGGAGCCGGGGGCGGCGTGGCCGTCGCAGACCAGATTCTTCAACATCGTCTCGGACAGCTGGAATGATGAACACTTTCCCGAATGGGCGAACTGGCTCCCGCTGACCGAGTACTGGGCGCGGGGCACCGTCGTACTCGAGACCGGAGTGGCCCGTACCGACATTGCCATTTATCGCGACGGCTTTCTGACGACGGCCGCCCGTGGAGTGCTCAGCGCCGCCGAGGATGCCACCGCCCCAAGTCGACTCGCGGATACGGAGTCCCTCGAGCTCGCCGGCTTCAGCGTGCAGTTCATCGACCCCGTCGGGCTGGCCGAGCCAGGCACGGTGGGAGACGACGGCACCCTCTTCCCCGACGGTCCGGCATACCGTGGCCTCATCCTCGACGAACGGATGCTCCCGCCGGAAGCGGCAGAAGCCATCGCCAGTGCGGCCGAGCGAGGAGTGCGCGTCGTCATCGTCGGTGAGCCACCGTCGGCCGATTCCGGCTTCTCGAACGGGAGCGACGGCGACGAGCGCGTGCGTATCGCGATGGACCGCGCGCTGGCGCATCCCTCGGCGACCCAGGTCGACACCATGTCCGAGGCGGCCCGCGAGTTCGGCCGCCTTGGGCTCGCGCCACGCGTGGCGGTGGGCGGCACACCGTTGTTTTCGCAATGGCGTGAGGCGGCATCGACCCGCTACGTCCTCGTGTACAACTCCTATTCCGAGCCGGTTTCGGCGGAGCTGTCGCTCGAGGGTATTGGCCGGGTGCGCGAGCTCGATCTGGCCAGCGGGCGCATTCTTGCCGTCCCGCACGGAACAGGCGCCGGTCGCACCGTGCTCACGACACGAATCCCAGCGCTCGGCGTTCGGGTGTTCGAGCTGGACCTGTCTGCTGCACCGGAGTCTCCCGCCGACGGGCCGCACGGTGCGCAGTTCGAGGTAGAGATCGACGGCTGGCGACTGCAGGTGGTAAGCGAGGAGCCGGACGGCCCCCGCACGATCGAACTCGACGGGGTGGGGCCAGGCGACTGGCGGGAGGTGCACGCGCTCAAGGACGTTTCCGGGACTGGGCGCTACATCGCTCGGGTCTCCATCGCCGATGAGCGGCTCACCGGCCTCCCGGCGGTAATCGACCTTGGCGGGCTCGCCGGATCCGCGGTGGTGCGCGTTGGAAGTCGGGTCTTCGGCCCCGCCTACGGCGACGACACTGTCCTTTCCCTCGGTGACGCCATCGAGAACGGCGTGGAGATCGAGATCGAAGTTCGAACCGCCCTCCGCAACGCGGTGATAGCCGGCGGCATCTCGCCGCACATCACCTCCGACGCGTCCCAGCCGCACGGACTGATCGGTCCGGTGAAGATCCTGGTGCAGCAGAGGAGCGGCTCGTGACGCTGGATTCGATGCGGACGGATGCTGCAGCGGCATCCGGATCCCTGGCGGGCCTCGTGGTCGTCGACCTCAGCAGGGCGCTCGCCGGACCGCACGCGGCGATGATGCTGGGGGACCTCGGCGCGCGGGTGATCAAGGTCGAGGCGGAGGGCACCGGCGACGACGCTCGAGGCTGGGGGCCGCCGTTCGTCGGGCCGGCCGACGATCCACAGGCCACCTACTTCCTTTCCTGCAATCGCAACAAGGAATCGATCTGCCTCGACCTCAAGTCGGAAGACGGGCGACGCACGCTCGAGCGCCTCATCGCGCGCGCCGACGTGCTGGTGGAGAACTTCAGAACCGGCGTCATGCAGCGGCTTGGACTCTCGAACGGGCGGCTGCATGAGTTGAACCCGCGCCTGATCATCCTGTCGATCACCGGCTTCGGGCACGATGGCCCGGAGGGAGGTCGTCCAGGGTATGACCAGATCGCCCAAGGCGAGTCCGGCATCATGTCGATGACCGGGTCGGGCCCGGACGACCCGCAACGAGTCGGTGTCCCAATCGGCGACCTGCTCGCCGGCATCTACGGTGCCTACGGTGTGGTCGCCGCTCTGTATCGCCGGCAGTCGACGGGACGCGGAGAAGTCGTGCGCACCTCCCTTCTCGCCGCCCTCGTGGGGGTACACGCCTTCCAAGGCACGCGGACCACCGTGGCGGGGGAGGTTCCGCGTGCGCAGGGCAATCACCATCCCTCGATCGCGCCATACGGGCTCTTCGCTTGCCAGGACGGCGCCGTGCAGATAAGCGTGGGGAGTGACGCGCTCTGGAGCCGATTCTGCGACCTGTTCGGACTTGATCCCGCCGAGCCAGGTCTCGCCACCAACGCCGAACGCGTCACCAACCGCGCCGAGACGATCCGCGTGATCGAACGAGAGTTCGCCGGGCACCCCGCCCAGCAGTTGCTGGTCATCCTCGACAAGGCGGGCATACCGGCGGGCCGCGTGCGCAGCCTCGACGAGGTCTACGAGTGGGACCAGGTGATGTCCCAGGGGCTGCTCGTCGACGTTGAGCATGCGGTTCTCGGCCCGATCACACTGCCGGGGCCACCGCTGCGCTTCTTCGACAGTGCTGGAGATGCCGAGGTGGAGACGACCCGGCGACTGCACAGCTCACCGCCCACACTGAACCAGCACCACGCATCCGTCCTGGCCTGGCTCGACAAAACGGAAGAACCGCCCACAGAAAGCGTGACATGCCAGAGATAACAATTCCCGACGGATTCCTCCTTGGTGTCGCTACGAGCGCGTACCAGGTCGAAGGTGCTTCTGACCGGGGCGGGCGCAAACCATCCATCTGGGACACCTTTTCCCAGACGCCGGGCAAGACCCAATGCGCCGTGGCCGGTGATCGCGGGGTCGAGCACTACGACCGCCTCGACGAAGATCTCGCGATCATGAAGCATCTCGGCATCGACTCGTACCGATTCTCCTTGAGCTGGTCCCGCCTCCTTCCCGATGGCGTCGGGGACGTCAACGAAGAGGGCGTGGCCTTCTACAATCGGCTCATCGACGGGTTGCTCGAACTCGGCATCGCTCCCAACGTCACGCTCTACCACTGGGACCTCCCGCAGGCGCTGCAGGATCGCGGAGGCTGGACCAATCGGGATGTGGCCGAGTGGTTTGCCGAATATGCTCGCCTCGCGTTCGCCAGATTCGGGGACCGGGTGAAGCTCTGGTCCACGCTCAACGAGCCGATCGCGATGTGGGTTGGCTATGGCATGGGCGTCTTCGCTCCGGGCATCAAGGACGCCAGCGCCGGCAAGCAGGCAATGCACAACGCGATGCTCGCGCATGGGCGGGCGGTGCAGGAGTTTCGTGTCGGGGGGTCGCCCGGTGAGATCGGCATAGTGATCGACGTATGGAAGCGATACGTCGTGAGTGAGACGGAGGCGAACCGACGGATCGCCGACCGCGACGAGGATGACTCCTTCCGCTTCTTCTTCGACGAGCTGTTCGCCGGCGGGCTCAGCGAACGTCTTACCCGCCGCCTAGTCGAGGAGGGAACCCTTCCCGAAATCCGTGTGGGCGACGCGGAACTCGCCGCGCAGCCGATCGACTTCCTCGGAATCAACGTCTACGCCAGAGTGATGGTGGACTCCACCGCCGACACGACCAACTCGCCCGACGGAATCGATCAGCTTCCGGGAGGCAACTACCTCTCCAACGGC
>JAUZFY010000316.1 GCA_030840185.1 Microbacteriaceae bacterium
CGTCCTGGAACAGCCGAAGGTAGTTCTGCAGCGCAACGAACGCGCGACCGGGACTGTACCCGTCCCAGTCGGTGAAGGAGAAGCCGATTCCGCTGACGAGCGGGTAAACCGTGAAGACGGCGAACAGCAGCAGCGCCGGAACGTAGAGCAGGTTGATTCGCCATCCGCCTCGCAGGCGAAGTCCCGTCTTCCCCGATTTCCGCCGCGACAGCGACGCTAGGGCGGTGGTGGCCTGTGTCATGTCCGTTCCTTTTCTGGGGTCGTGTTCGGCGAGGTCGCGGCGGGTGCGAGTTGAGGCCAGCACACCCGCCGCGGCGAATCGATGGTCAGTCGGCTACTGGGACTGCTTGCTGAGCGTCGCGAAGTCGCTCGCCATGCTCGCCACCCCGGACGACACCTTCGACGAGCCACCGGTGACGACGGCGTCGGCCGTGGTCACCATGGTGTTCCACATCCCGTTCGGCAAGTAGACGCGGTCAAAGTAGGGCACGAGCGGCACCTTGCCCGGCTTGACCACGCTGTCGTAGCTGCTCTGCAGCACGCCGAGGTCCGGCTTCACGTTGGTGAGGCCGGGGATCGAGCCCGCCGCCTTGGCGAGGACCGTCGCATTTGCCGGCTGGGCGAGGAAACCAATGTAGGACTTGGCGACCGGAACGTTCTTCGACGTCTTCGAGATGCCGAAGGCGTTCATCTCGCCGCCGATGAGGTACGGGGACCCTCCGGTAAGCGAGGGCACCGGGAAGTACCCGAGGTTTGCCTTCGGGTTGTATTGCAGCGCGTCGTTGGCGGTCGTGTTCTGGCCGAACGCGAACGCTGCCTTGCCGGTCGCGAGGGCTCGCGAGATGTCGTCCGCCGCCGCCGACACGTAGTCGGGGTTGAACAGTCCCTGCTTCTGCCAGGTCGCGATCAGGTCGAGGACGTGGGTGTATGGGGCATCGACCCAGGTCCCCTTCTTGAGGGTCGACAGTTGCGACTTGGAGTACGCGCCCGCCGCGATCCAATCGGCGAGGTTTCCTGCCGGCCCCTGGGCCTTGCCCGAAGACGAGATCGGTGCGATGCCGGCCGCCTTGATCTTCGCGGCCGCTCGGCCGAAGTCATCCCAGGTCTTAATGTCGCTGGCCTTGACGCCCGCCGCGGCGAGGACGTCTTTGTTGTAGATGATTCCCGCGACGTCGGTGTCGACGGGGAACGCGAAAAATTGACCGCTGGAATTCTTCATCGCCGGCGCGAGCGCAGGATTGAAGTTCTTAGCCCAGGCCTCGTTTTGCAGGGGGACGAGGAACTTGCTGTAGCGCAGCAGCGACCAGCCGTGCGTCCACCACATGTCCGGAACATTGCCCGAGGCGAGCCGCACCTTCATGTCGGCCTCGTAAGTCTGCGTCGCCGGCACGAGGTCGATGGTGACGTTCGGGTGTGCGGCCTCATACTTCTTGGTCACCGACGTGAGTGTCTTGAGGAATGCAGAGTCGACCGCCTGCCCGGTCTGGAACTCCAGTTTGACGGGGCCGGCCTTTGCTCCAGACCCCCCAGATGCACCGCAGCCCACAAGGGCGAGAACAAGAGCTGTTGCGCCTGCAACAGTGAGAACTAAGCGCGATTTCATTCGTCATTCCTCCATTGGGATGTGAATTTGCCCGCGCGATTACGACACTGCTTCCTCGCAGTCCTCGCGCTCGCGGCGCCAACATCAACACTGACTGGCGGGCCCTTTCGCGAAAAGTTACACGAGTAGATTATCGAGCGCAAGGACCAATCTGAGAGCCACTCACGCAGGGATCGAAACGATCCTTGAAACTATTGACTCGAGTAGATTCCGATGTGACACTGTGATTGACCGCGGCCACTCACCGAGGAGTACCCACCCCGCTACCGCGGGGCGGTCGCACGCGGTCTCCCGTTTTTTCAGGAAGGTGCACCCATGCCGATCTCCATCGGAGTTCTTGGTGCCGGACAATTCGCCGGACAATTTTCGCAGCTCTTTCGGCTGCACCCCCAGGTCTCCCGGGTATACGTGACCGACCTCATCGGTGAGCGCGCAGAGGAGCTCAACGAGTTGCAAGGCCTCGACGGCACCTTCGCGGACTTCGACGAAATGCTCGCCTCCGATGTGGATGCCGTGGCGATCTTCACCCAGCGCTGGACTCACGGACCCCTCGTGCTCAAGGCACTCCGCGCGGGCAAGCATGTGTACTCGGCCGTTCCGATGGCGATCACCGAAGACGAGATCGCGGCGATCATCGACGCCGTTCGAGAGACCGGCCTCACTTACATGATGGGCGAGACGAGTTTCTACAATCCCGCGACGGTCTTCGCGCGCCAGCAGCTCGCCAAGGGAGCGTTCGGCCGCGTGTTCTACGCCGAGGGTGACTACGTTCACGACATGGATCTTGGCTTCTACGCCGCCTACGAATACAGCGGCGGCCCGGAATGGAAGCGAACGGCGAGCTACCCCCCGATGCTGTACCCGACGCACTCCATTGGTGGCGTGCTCGGCGCCCTTCCCACCCACGCCGTGAGCGTCAGTTGCATCGGCGTGACGGACGACCGCAATGATGGCGTGTTCGACCGCGAAATAAGCATGTTCAGCAATGACTTCTCCAACGCCACGGCTCTGTTCGAATTGCACGGTGGCGGGTCGATGCGTATCAACGAGATGCGTCGCGTCGGCTACCCGTCCCACATCCGCGAGTCACGGTTCCGCTTTTTCGGCACTGAGGGCAGCTTTGAACAGCTCGCTGAAACCTCGGTGTGGCAAGACAAGCACGGCGTCGAGGATGTGAGCGCACAGCTCGCCACGGCGGAGACGATGGCCGAGGATGATGTGACTCTCGCGCACGTTGCGCCGGAACTACGGGCCTCCTTCATTTCCGGTCACGCGCAGGTGCACGACCCGTCGCGCCTGCCGAAGTCATTCCTCGGCGCGCCGGACGGGCACGAGGGCAGCCACCACTTTCTCGCCGACGACTTCGTCACCGCGGTGAACAACGGCACCCTCCCCCCGGTCAATGCCTGGGTCGCCGCACGCTTCACCCTTCCCGGCATCATCGCCCACCAGTCCGCCTTGGCTGCCGGCGCCCGGCTGACAATTCCCGACTTCGGGGATGCACCGTTGGACGTCGCTCCGCCTGCCGGTGAGCGCGGCGCGACTGTCGTCAGTGCCGGGTGATCGGCCTGCCGATATCATCGGTTCATCCGCGTCATTAGCGGTGTGTAACGAATCGACTGGTGAGAGGGTGGCCGGCATGGCTACGGACGACGCCACCCCTCCTCGTCGAGCCACCCGGGCCGATGTGGCCCGCTATGCCGGGGTGAGCCCAGCGGTCGTCAGCTACACCGTCAACGCGGGTCCGCGGGCCGTCGCCCCGGCAACCAGGGCCAGGGTGCAGGAGGCGATCCGGGCGCTCGGCTACCGCCCGAACGCGGCGGCTCGCACCCTCAAGGTGGGGCTGACGAAGATGTTCGGCATCATCGTCCCCGATTCGAGCAATCCGTTCTTCGCATTGCTCGCCCACGCCATCGAAGACGCGGCGGCCACCAAGGGCTACGCGCTCATTGTCGTCAACTTCGACGGACCGCCGGAGGCCGTGGCAAACAGCATCCGCTCCCTCGCCCTTCGACAGGTCGACGGGATGCTCGTCGCCGCCGAGGTGAGCATGCCGATCCTCGGCGCGATAGCCGAAACCGGCATTCGAACGGTGCTACTGAACCAGACCGTGGCGGTGCAGGGGATTCCGGCCATTGGCCCCGATCTGTACGGCGGCGCGCAAGAGGCGGTACGCCACCTCATCTGGCACGGCCACACCAGAATCGGATACGTGGGCGAACTCGGCCCCGGCGACCAGCGGCAACGGGGTTGGCGCGACGCCCTCGCGGCGGCGAACTTGGAACCGGGCCCGGTGGCCGCGGCCCGGTACACGCGGGAGGGGGGCTACGCCGCCGGCCAGCGCCTGATGCGCGAGCCCATCCGGCCGACGGCGGTTTTCGCCAGCTCCGACATGCAGGCCGTCGGGGTGCTTCGTGCCTTGCACGAGGCGGGAGTCGGTGTTCCCGAGGGGATCGCCGTGATCGGTTACGACGGATCCCCGGAGTCCGAGTACAGCTGGCCGGCGCTCACCACTGTGCAGCAGCCCGTAGTCGACATGGCGCGCGAAGCTGTTGAGCGGCTCGTGGCCCCGGTCGAGTCATCCTCCTTCACCTTGCATGGCACGACGCTCATAGTGCGGCAAAGCTGCGGATGTCCGATGGGCTCCGCCGACGACTAATCCTTGTCGCGCTTTCGCCACCGGATGCCGGCGTTGATGAATCCGTCGAGATCGCCGTCGAACACGGCGGTCGGATTGTTGACTTCGTAGTCGGTCCGAAGATCCTTCACCATCTGGTACGGCGCGAGCACGTAGCTTCGCATCTGATCGCCCCAGCTCGCGGTGATCACTCCGGCGAGCTCCTTCTTCTGGGCCGCCTCCCGCTCGCGTTCGATCAGCAGCAAGCGGGACTGCAGCACCCGCATCGCGGCCGCTCGGTTCTGAATCTGGCTCTTCTCGTTCTGCATCGACACGACAGTGCCGGTCGGGATGTGGGTGATGCGCACCGCGGAGTCGGTGGTGTTGACCGATTGGCCACCCGGTCCGCTCGAGCGGAAGACGTCGACGCGAATGTCGCTTTCCGGCACGTCGATGACGTCGGTGGTCTCGATGAGCGGGATGACCTCAACCGCCGCGAAGCTCGTCTGACGTTTGCCAGCCGAGTTGAACGGGCTCATCCGAACCAGGCGATGCGTTCCGGCCTCGACGCTGAGAGTGCCGAACGCGTACGGCGCGTCGATCTCAATGGTTGTCGACTTGATGCCGGCCTCTTCCGCGTAGCTCGTGTCAAGCACGGTCGCGGAGTAGTTGTGTTGCTCCGCCCACCGGAGGTACATGCGCATGAGCATCTCGGAGAAATCTGATGCGTCAACTCCCCCGGCGCCCGCGCGGATCGTGACGACGGCGGCGCGCGAGTCGAACTCGCCGTTGAGCAGCGTCTGCACCTCGAGTTCTCCGAGGAGCTTCTGGATGCTCTCGAGCTCCGTGCGAGCGTCGGCCGCCGCCGCGGCATCCGACTCCTCGTTCGCCAGCTCGACCATGATCTCGAGATCGTCGAGTCGGGATTGAATGCTCGTGATCTTGGCAAGCTCCGCCTGGCGGTGGCTCAGGTCGGAGGTGATCTTCTGCGCCTTCTCGGTGTCATCCCAGAGGTCCGGCACTCCGGCCTGCTCGCTCAGGTCGACTATCTCGGCCTCGA
>JAUZFY010000321.1 GCA_030840185.1 Microbacteriaceae bacterium
GTCGTCACGCAGCCACACGATCGAGGGAGGGTAGTGAAGGGTCTCGGGCGTCGGCATGACATCATCAGTACTCAGCCCTTGGCGGCTTTGTAAGGGGGCGGCCGCCGCCCTCTTCGGATCGCACGAATCGTGCGGCCCGGACGGTAGAGCTTTGGCTAGGTCGGATCGGCGAGGCGCAGCTTGTCGCACAGCGCGGTGAGGGTCGCCAACTCGCTCGGGCTGAGCGTTCCTCCGACCCGGTCCGCGATCGATTGGATGTGGCTACGGGCCACACGGCGGAACAGGTCGAATCCCTGGTCGGTCAGCGCGACGATCACGCCGCGGGCATCATCCGGATCGTGATTCTTGGCGAGCAGCCCTCGGGCGGTGAGCCTGTCGACGAGCCGGCTCACGCTCGGCTGGGTGAGCAGCAGGTGCCGGTTCAGGTCTTTCATTCGCGATTGGCGGCCGGGCTGCCGGGACAGATTGAACAGAACGTCGTACTCGTTGAGGGACAGCTCCGCGTTTGGGAATTCCGCGTTCAAATAGCGCATCACGGACACCTGGGCGCGAAACAGGGCCTCCCACGCGGTTACTGCCACGGTCTTGTCGCTCACGGGTCTCCTCCCACCCCGATCCACTTTACGGAAAGTCGCGGGCGGGCAGGGGTAGCACCGCCGAATGACGGGTGACGGGACCGGCGAAGTGTCGGACGAAAAGTCTTCGTTAACAGGATTGAGGGTCGGTTTCAGAGGCTAGAAACCGACCCTCTCCCTTGCACCAAGAGTGTCCTGCAATCACATTCGCGGAAGCTGCCACAGCAAACAACTTCTGCTCTTGAACTATATAACGACGAGATAACGGAGCGCTAGTTATCATTTCGTTATTTATGGAAAATTTAGGCAACGTTAAGAGGGCTCTATAGTGTCGCTGGCGCCGTACCAGTGCAGCTTCTCGTCCCTCTTCGGCAAACGCGTCCCGGACTCGCTCGGGGGGAACCGGTAAGGCGCGGGTCAGGGTGAAGTCGGCGCGGGCGGTCGGCGTTCGATCGTCGCCTGTGCGTCCTATCGGGTGAAGGTGACGTGGGTCGTGCCGCTCTCGGCCACCTCCGTCGTCACCTTGTGGGTGAGGTCGAGGGCGGGTAGGTCGTCCCACAGTCGAGTTCCCCGGCCGAGGAGGATCGGGGCGACCATGAGGTGCAGCTCGTCGACCAGGTCGGCGCGCAAGAAGTCGCGCGCGGTGCCGACTCCGCCGCCGACGCGCACGTCCAGGCCGCCCGCGGCTTCGGTCGCCTCGGCGAGCACGTCCTCGATTGCGGCGCTGCGGAAGTGGAACGTCGTTCGGCCCTGCATCGGGATGGACTGGCGCGGTGCGGTGTGGGTGAGTACGTAGACGGGGGTGCCGAATGGCGGCTGGTCGCCCCACCAGCCCTTCCAGTCTGGATCTTCGGGAAACGTGTGCAGGCCGAACATCGTTGCGCCCATGATCTCGGCACCGACGCCCTCGAAGAACCCGGCGGCGTAGGAGTCATCGATGCCGGTCGTGCCGGTGCCGCTCGTGTCGCCGAAGACGCGCTCGTGGAACGTGCGGGTCGCGGAATAGGCGGCCGTGAGTCGCCCCCAGTCCTCACCCATCGGATTTTCCAGGGAGCGGCCGGTTGTCGAGGTGTAGCCGTCTAGCGAGATGAACAGGTCGATGCGAACGCGGGTCATGTCAGGTTTCCTTAGGGGTGGTGCGGGTCAGGTGGATACCGAGCCGGTCGGCTTGGTGTTCTGCGGGGTCCGTTGCTCGCCGAGCCACCGGTGCAGGACGTCTAGGGCGCCCGGTCGCAGGATCACGGTGCGGACGCGTCCGTGCTTCTGCGACGTGACCACTCCCGCGTTCTCGAGGACGCGCAAGTGCTGCATGAGCGACGGCAACGCCATCGAGAATGGTGCCGCGAGTTCGGATACGACAGCTGGGGACTTTGCCAACCGTTCCACGACGGCTCGGCGTGTCGGATCCGCGAGGGCGCGGAGCACAGCGTCGAGCTCGTCGTAATGCTTAGGCACATGCCTAATTATCATTGACGGGGCAGCGATTCGTCAAACGGCCCGCACCAGGAATGTGTCTCGCGCGGAACAGCGCTGCAAGGCGGGTGGGGTGAGCATCGGCCGGCCACTGGCCGTCGTCCTATCACCAAGCTCACCGCATTCACCCGCGGAACGCCCAGGGTTGAGTCGCCAAGATGGGTATGTACCAAAACAAGGAGACATCATGGCGTTCATCACGGTTGGCACCGAAAACTCGACAGACATCGAGCTGTACTACGAAGATCAAGGGGCCGGCCAGCCCATCGTCCTCATCCACGGCTATCCGATGGATGCGCACTCGTGGGAGCGACAGACCAAGGTCATCCTGGCGGCCGGATACCGCGTCATCGCGTACGACCGCCGAGGATTCGGCCAGTCGAGCAAGACCACTGTCGGCTACGACTACGACACCCTGGCTGCGGATCTCGATGCGTTGCTTACCGAGCTCGACCTCACGGATGTGGTGCTCGCGGGATTCTCGATGGGCAGCGGGGAAGTCGCCAGATACGTCGGGACCTACGGCACCGCGCGGATCGCAAAAGTCGCGTTCCTCGCGTCGCTCGGCCCGTTCCTTCTCCACACCGACGACAACCCGTCCGGGGTGCCGCAGGCCGTCTTCGACGGCATCATTGAAGCCGCACAGGCGGACCGGTTTGCCTGGTTCCGCAACTTCTACAAGGGGTTCTACAACCTCGACGAGAATCTTGGATCGCGGATCAGCGAGGATGCCGTCGAGGCCAGCTGGGTCGTCGCGATTGGCAGCGCGCCCGTGGCGGCGTATGCCGTCGTGCCGTCCTGGCTGACCGACTTCCGCAGCGACGTGCAGAAGGTGAAGGCGTCGGGGGTGCCAGCGCTGATCGTGCACGGCACGGCGGACAACATCGTACCCATCGATTCCACGGCGCGGCCGTTTCACGCGCTGCTTCCCGACGCGACCTACGTCGAAATCGACGGCGGTTCGCACGGCCTGCTCTGGACCCATGCTGACGAGGTCAATGCCGCGCTCCTTGGCTTCCTCGCGGAGTAGCCGAAAGACAGAACGCTCCAG
>JAUZFY010000023.1 GCA_030840185.1 Microbacteriaceae bacterium
GGTCCTCGGTAGGCAGTGAATGGCGCCGCAGCCGAGTGCCGGCGCATGCGCCCACCGGTATCCCACGCTGGACCGGACATAACAATACCGCCGATGGCCCCATCGATTCAGAGACGGGCCGCGACCATTCGGGGCGGCGCCCTAGACGGGAAACCCATCGGTGGAGGACCAGGTGCAATAGCGCTGAGAATTGATCGTCAATATCTTCTCTACTACCGCGTCTCCCACTCGGCCGCGAAGCAGTGGAAGGTACCGTTCGCCAAGGTAGGCCAGGCCCGGAATCCCACCGTAAGCGAGGTAGCGGCTTCGACGCGCGACATCCCCGCCGAGAAGAAGATGGTCGGCCGCGCCCCCCACGATGACCGCCTCGGTGAGATCGAGTAGTTCGGAGTCGCTTCGCGTACGGGGACGAGCCATGCCGTCATAGCCCAACCACGCACCACGCGCTGCGAGCTCGAGGTGCAGCGCGGGGTTTGGGTCTCGGTCGGCGTGAGCGAGCACGACCCGGTTCTCGTGGACCCCGGCCGCCGCGAGCAGATCGAGTACCTCGTGGGCGCCGGTGCAAAACTCGAGGTGCACCATTACAGGCGCTCCAGTCGCGACGTGCGCGATGGCGACGGCTTCGAGCGTTGTCCTCTCGAAGCGGCTGATGGACCAGTAGTCGACGGCACCCTTGATGACGCCCGCGCGCACCGGCTCGCCGCTGGGCGATTCGGCTCGCCTCCCTTCGCCGTCACGCCGCGGCATCCCTTCGAGAAGGTCATCGATGAAGAGGCGTGCGCGAGTGTCAACGGTCGTTTGGCGCAACCAGTGCTCTTCGGGGTAGTGGGCCTCGCGGTGTACCCCAGTCGCGGCAATGACCGTCAGCCCTGTGGAGGCGCTGATGCGGGCGAGGGCCTCTGGGTTGCGGCCCAAGCCGATCGGGGTCGCATCGATCATCGACGCGAAGCCACTCCGCATAAGCGAGACGGCCTCGCTCGACGAGGCGGCCTCGTCATCCAGTTCATCACCGGGCAGGAGAGGGCTCGTCTGAAAAAGGTGCTCGTGATAATTGACCGTGCCGAGGACCGAGGGGTCCAGGTCGCCGAGAACCGCGCGAACGGTCATCATCGCGTGCCGAGCGCCACATGGGAGAGCCGCGTGACAAGAGCCTCTGTAATATCCACGCCGAATACCTCGGCGATCACCTGCGACCATCCGTGGATGAAGTAGCGCCAGCCGTCGGAGACCTCGAGGCCCGATGCCAATTCCTCGTCGCGGGCCTGCACAAGGAACTCGCGACTGCCGCGATAGTTGAACTCCCATACCAAGGATTGTTCAGGAAAGTGGGTTCCATCCGGCATCGGATTGCCCGGACGGTCCTTGCCGAGGCCGCTCGCATTGACGACGAAGGTTCCCGCGCGGCCCGCGGCGAGCGCCCGGGCAATCGCGGGGGAGTTGTCTGCGCGGACATAGCGGATCAGGTCGCCAGGAGTTCCGCGGCGATTGTGCACTTCGCGCAGGTGGTCGAGGCGAGGCTGGCTGGTGTCGGTCACGATGATGCCGTTGGGGGTATCCGGTCGCCCAGCCAGGTACCAGGTGAGGGCCGTGCCAGCGCCCCCTGCACCGAAACAGATCGTGCCGGCACCGGTGCGGGCGAAGTGATCGGGAGCCAGGAATTCCTCCGCCGCGAGACCGACGGTGATCGGATCCTTTGCGTGACCGACGAGTCTGCCATTCCGCTTGGAGATGCTTGAGATCTCGCCGCAGAGGGTGCTGAAGTCATCCAAATCATCGAAGAGATCATGAGCCGCCGCGAAGATGCCCATCTTGTGCGTTGTCACGAGAGCTCCCAAATGGTCGGGGTCGTCGCGGATGTGCTCGACGAGTCTCCGGTAGTCGGCCGGCGAGGCATCCATAGGCAGGTCGTGGCCGATGAGGGTGCGAGTGGGGAGGCGGAGGATGTCGGCCCAGGCCGGAAAGATGCTCATGATCGATGACTGGCTTGTGCTCACACCGACGAATCCCATGTGCGAGCTCATGCCAGTGTCGAGGGAGCCGGTCATGAGTTCTCCTTCGTGGGAACGAGGTTGGGCGGGATCTCTCCCGAGAGCGCCGCAATGAGGTTGGCAACGGCCATCTCGCCCATGCTGTCTACCGCCTGGACGGTCTGGGCGCCGAAATGTGGGGTGACGACCACTCGATCGGCGAGGTCGTCAGCGAGAAGTGGCGAAGTGTCCGCGCGGGTGTCGCCGGCCAAGGTGTCGGCTGCGAACGCCCCAAGGGTGCCGTTCCGCAGGGCGGTGGCGACCGCGTGCTCGTCAACAAGGTCTGGTCGAGCGGTGTTGACGATGACGAGGTCGTGGCGCACGGTGGAGAGCCATTCGGAGTCGACGATCGTTGTTCCGCCAGGGCGATGCAGGGAGATGATGTCGGACTGCTCACGCAGGGTCGCCATTTCCGCGGGAATCGCCCCCGCCGCCTCGATCTGCTGATGGGTCATCCAGGGGTCGTGGGCGAGCACTCGACAGTCGAATCCGGACAGTCGGCGTGCGACGCCTTGGCCGATGCGCCCGAAGCCGACGATACCCACGGTGAGCGAGCCGAGTTCGCGACCCCGGATAACCGTCCAGTCCGCGCGGCGCACCCTACGGTCTCCTTCGGTGGTGCCTCGCGATGCGGCGAGCATGAGCCCGACGGTGTGGTCGGCCACGGCACCGCTGTTAGCACCAGGAGTGTTGGTAATGACAATGCCGCGCTCGGCCGCGGCGGCGACATCCACCGCCTCGAATCCCACCCCGTAGCGGGCGACGACGCGGAGCAGAGGGGCGGCGTCCAGGTGCTCTGCCGTCACCGGTCCGGTGCCGGCGATCCAACCCTCGGCGTTCCGCAGTAACAGCCGAAGTGCCTCGAGGTCGTGATCTGCCGGGCCCATCGACACGGTGTGCCCTGCTGCGACGAGGCGCGCGACGAGGTCGAGGGAGGCGGAGGAGAACGAACGACTGGTCACGAGGATGGTCACTTGCGCACCATCCGCTTGGCGAACCACGGTTCGAGGTTGGCGTAGGCGTCGACGAAGAGTTCGTGGCGGCCGAGATAGTCTGCGTGTCGCGATTCGTCGGGGGTGAATTCGGCGGTGACCTCTGAGAGGTTGCGCGCGGCGCCGAAGTCGTCGACGAGCCCGAGCCCGACCGCGGCGATGACTGCGGCCCCGAGGCTGTTGGCTTCTTCAATGATCGTGCGCCGGCGCACGGGGATGCCCCAGATATCGGCCATGATCTGTAGCCATACATCGCTTGCGGCCCCGCCTCCGATAGCGTCGATACGGTTCACCACGGCGCCAGACTCGCGGAACGCCCGCAGGGAGGTAAGCAGGTTGAACGCGACTCCCTCGAGCACCGCGCGGGTCATGTGTGCTCGGCCGTGGTGCCGGTTGATCCCGACGAATGCACCGGCAGCGTCGGGATTCCAGTAAGGCGAACGTT
>JAUZFY010000034.1 GCA_030840185.1 Microbacteriaceae bacterium
CGGATGCCGTCGCCGACGTCGTCTCGACCGGTTCGACGCTGCGGGCGCAGGGCCTCGAGATCTTCGGCCCGGTGATCCTTGAATCCAGCGCGGTCCTGATCAGCTCGGCAGCCGGGGCCGCCGGAATCACGACGCTGCAGCGTCGGCTTCAGGGGGTGCTCGTTGCCCGTCAGTACGTGCTCATGGACTATGACCTTCCCGTCGCGCTCATCGAGGAGGCGTCCGGCATCACCCCCGGGCTCGAGTCCCCGACCGTCTCTCCGCTCCGCGATCGCGACTGGGTCGCCGTTCGGGTGATGGTGCCGCGGGACGAAACCAACCACATCATGGACCGGTTGTACGACCTCGGCGCCCGCGCCATCCTGGTCAGCCCGATTCACGCGGCCCGGATCTGATCGTGACTGTTTCCGTTCGAGTGATTCCCTGCCTCGACGTGGCGGCCGGCCGCGTCGTCAAGGGAGTGAAGTTCGAGAACCTCCGCGACGCGGGTGACCCGGTCGAGCTTGCCCGCCGCTATTACGAGCAGGGCGCGGACGAGATCACCTTCCTCGACGTGACGGCGACAGTCGACAACCGGTCGACCACCTACGACGTGGTGCGGGCGACAGCCGAGCAGGTGTTCATCCCCCTGACGGTCGGCGGTGGAGTGCGCGGCCCGGATGACGTCAGCCGTCTCCTCGCCAACGGCGCCGACAAGATCGGCCTCAACAGCGCCGCAATTGCTCGGCCGGAGCTCGTGGGGGAGATCGCCGACCGGTTCGGGGCGCAAGTGCTCGTGCTGTCCCTCGACGTGAAGCGGTCGGAGGCAGTCCCCTCCGGTTACGTCGTGACGACTCACGGCGGCCGGCGGGAGACGAGCCTCGACGCCCTCGATTGGGCGCGTGAGGTGATCGAGCGCGGTGCCGGCGAATTGCTCGTTAACTCGATCGACGCGGACGGCACCAAGAACGGGTTCGATCTCGAGCTCGTTCGACTCATGCGGGACATCTCACGCGTTCCGATCATCGCAAGCGGCGGCGCCGGTGCCCTCGAACACTTCGTTCCGGCGATCGAGGCCGGCGCCGACGCCGTGCTCGCCGCCTCGGTATTCCACAACGGCGAGTTGACCGTCGGGGACGTCAAACGCGAGCTGGCCGCGGCCGGCCTCGCGGTTCGTTTAGCGTGAACGTGAGGTAGGCAGATGGACACCGACATCGATTCGGTACTCGAGCGGGCCAGATTCGATTCGGCCGGGCTGCTCCCGGCCGTGATCCAGCAGTGGGACTCCAAACAGGTGCTCATGCTCGGATACATGGATGCCGAGGCACTGCGCCGCACCCTCACCGAGGGGAGGGTGACGTTCTGGTCCCGCTCCCGCTCCGAGTACTGGCGCAAGGGCGACACCTCGGGACACCGGCAGTATGTCAAGGCCGCGGCCTTCGATTGCGACTCCGACACGCTGCTCGTTCAGGTCGAGCAGATCGGCGCGGCGTGCCACACCGGCGCGCACTCGTGCTTCGACGTCGACCCCCTCGACCCGGCAATCCTCGACCCGGCAATCGGCGACCCGGCAATCGGCGACCCGGCCATTGGAGACAAGCATGAGTGAGTCGACCACCCGCGCGCAGTTCGATGCGCTCCTCGGTGACCACCGGGTGGTCCCGGTCATCCGCGAACTCTTCGCCGACGGCGAGACCCCGGTGGGCATCTACCGCAAGCTCGCGAAGGGCGAGCCGGGCACCTTTCTGCTCGAGTCGGCCGAGCAGGGCGGAATCTGGTCGCGCTATTCCTTCATCGGGGTGTCGAGCTTCGGCGTGCTCACCCAGGATGCGGAGCGGGCGGAGTGGCTCGACTACGGGCTTGCGGTCGAGCGCGCGCTCGGCGCCGATTGGCCGACCGCGCCGCTCGAGGCCCTCGCCCATCTGTACGAGCGCTGGGCCACACCGCCGATCCCCGGCGCCCCGCCGCTGACCGGCGGGCTCGTCGGCTTCATCGGTTGGGAGGCCATTCGTCAGATCGAGCACCTCCCGAACGTGCCGCCCGCGGACTTCGCGATGCCCGGTCAGGCACTGAGCTTCGTCTCGGAACTCGTCGTGGTCGACCACCGCACCGGTGCGGTGCTTTTGATCGCGACGGCGCTGGGTGACGGGGTGGAGCGGAGCGACGCGATGTGGGACGGAGCGCAGGCGAGACTCGACCGGATGCAAGCGGCGTTAGCCCAGCCGTCCGAAGCGTGGCTCGCCGAAGTCGACCTGAGCATTGCCGCCTCGCCGACCCCGCGCATCGAGGCGACGGCCTTCCACGCCGCCGTTGAGGCGTCCAAGAAATTCATTCGGGACGGGGACGTCTTCCAGGTCGTCATCTCGCAACGCTTCGACCACGAGATCACCGCCGATCCGATCGATGTCTACCGGGTGCTCCGTACCCTCAACCCCAGCCCGTACATGTACCTGCTGTCCCTGCTCGCCCCGAACGGTGACCCGTATTGGATCGTCGGGTCGTCGCCGGAGGCCCTCGTCAAGGTGGAGAACGACCGGGTCTACATGCACCCGATCGCCGGCTCGCGCCCGCGCGGCGTCGGACCGGAGGAGGACCTCGCCCTCGCCGACGACCTGCTCGGAGACCCGAAGGAGCGAGCCGAGCACCTCATGCTCGTCGATCTGGCACGCAACGACATGTTGAAGGTCTGCCTCCCCGGCTCGGTCGAGGTCAGCGAATTCATGCGGGTCGAGCGATTCAGCCACATCATGCACCTCGTCTCTTCCGTCGAGGGCAACCTGTCGCCCGCGGCATCCTCGATCGACGTGTTCCGCGCGACCTTCCCGGCCGGCACTCTTTCCGGGGCGCCGAAGCCGCGCGCGCTCGAGATCATCGACGAGCTCGAGGTCGCCCAGCGCGGCCTCTACGGCGGGGTCGTCGGCTACTTCGGCTTCGCCGGCGACCTCGACCTCGCGATCGCCATCCGCACCACGACCATTGCCGGCGGCGTGGCGCGAGTGCAGGCCGGCGGCGGCCTCGTCGCCGACTCCGACCCGGCCACCGAATACCTCGAATCGCAGAACAAGGCGGCAGCGCCGTTGCGGGCCGTCGCCGTCGCGAACGCGATGCGGAGGGTGACGTGACCGAGGGCGACGACACGCTGCGCGACGGCACGGGTGGTGAAGGCACGGGTGGTGAAGGCACGGGTGGTGAAGACACTGGTAGTGAAGACACTGTGCAGCCGGATGCCGCCAGGGCCGGCCGCGGACTCAAGAGCCGCAGCCTCATCGCCGCGATCGCGCTCAGCGGCCTCACCCTTCTCGCCTGGACCGGGCAGTGGTACTCGCTTCGGCTGAGCGAGGCGGCCGACGGTAAGACGGTGCTCGCCGTCTCCGGCAGCGTCGCGGCCCCCGCTCTCGTCGCGCTTGCCCTCGCCGGCCTCGCGCTCGTGGCGGCCCTCGCAATCGCCGGACGGTTCTTTAGACCGGTGCTCGCTGTGCTCGAGGTGCTCATCGGATTCACGGTCGCATTCTCCGCGATTCTCGCCCAGTCCAATCCGGTGGTGGCGTCGGAGTCCGCGATTTCGGCAGCGACCGGGGTGGCCGGCCGGCGGTCAATCGGCGCGCTGGTCCAGTCCGTGTCGCAGACCGGATACCCGGTGATCGCCATAATCGCCGGCATCCTCACCATGAGCCTCGGCGTCGCGGTGCTCGTGACCGGTCGGCGCTGGCCGAGCGGATCCGACCGCTACCGCCAGCCCGGGCGCCTCGC
>JAUZFY010000088.1 GCA_030840185.1 Microbacteriaceae bacterium
ACCGTCGCGAGCGTATGGCCGAGAACCTCGATGTTTTCGACTTCGAACTCACGGATGCCGAGGTCGCCTCGATCACGGCTCTCGAGAGCGCGGGTCGTGTCGGTGCTGACCCCAACGAGGTCAACTAGCTCCAACAGCCGTGCTGGTTGAGTAGCCATGCTGGTTGAGTAGCCGCCCGCGCCGTTTCGAAAACGGAAACCGCCGCCCAGCGGTTTCGATGCGCTCGTCACTTCGTGACGTGCTACTCAACTGGCACGCTTGCGCCAGCCGCACCGCACGCTCTTTACGTTGTGTGTCGCGCGGGGTAGTGCCCCGCCAGAACGCGGTCTAGCGTCGAGGCATGTCCCAACCCTTGAGCAACCAACCCTTTAGCGACCAGTCGGTGACCGACGAGCCTTCGACCGAACGACCAACCGCGGGCCGCACGACCGCCGGTCGGCCACTCCGAGTGGTTGCCGTCTCAGGTAGCCTGCACGCGCCATCCAAGACCACGGCTCTCGTCAAGGAGATCCTCGCGTCGCTCGGGCGCGAACTCGCGATCGACGCGCACCTGATCGAGATCAACGAGATCGGCCCCGGTTTCGCGGGCACGCTGCGCAGGGACCAGCTTCCGGCATCCGTCGAGAATGAGTTGCATCACATCGAGACGGCGGATCTTCTCGTCGTTGCGAGCCCGGTGTATCGCGCGTCGTTCACCGGGCTGTTCAAGCACCTCTTCGACTTCGTCGGACAGTACGCGCTCGTCGACAAGCCCATCCTGCTCGCCGCGACCGGCGGGAGCGACCGGCACGCGCTCATCATCGAACACCAGTTCCGGCCGCTTTTCGGATTCTTCCAGGCGCTCACGCTGCCGATCGGCATCTACGCCAACGACTCCGATTTCGCCAACTATGAGGTCACGAGCCTCGACCTGCAGGAGCGCATCGACCTCGCGGTCGCCCGCGCGCTGCCGCTCATCCAGATCAATGTCGCCGAGACCGATTCGATCGCTCGCTCACTTATTGGTCAGTGATGCCCGCCGCCGCTCCGCTGCTGCCCGTCATCGGCGGTGAGCTGCGGGTGCCACTCATCGACGGGAGCGATGCGCGGTACGTCAACCTCGACTATGCGGCGAGCTCGCCGGCCCTGGCGGTCGTGGCACAGCATGTGACCGAGGTGCTCCCGCTCTACGCGAGCGTGCACCGTGGTGCGGGTTATGCATCCCAGATCAGTACGGCGGCATATGAGCATGCCCGCCGCACGGTCGGCGACTTCGTCGGCGCCAGGCAGGATGACCTCGTCATCTTCACGAGGAACACAACCGATTCGCTCAACCTGCTCGCCTCCGTGGTGCCGGGTGACACGGTGGTACTCGACATCGAGCATCATGCAAACCTGCTCCCGTGGATCGCGCCGCACGGCCACGAGAACCGCACCGGGCGCATCGTGATGGCAGGTGCGATGATCGAGGAGACGCTTTCGCGGGTGGATGCGGAACTCGCGGCCGCGCCGGCCGCACTGCTCACCGTGACCGGCGCGAGCAATGTGACCGGCGAAACGTTGCCGCTGCGGCGCCTCGCATCCATCGCTCATCGGCGTGGCACGCGCTTGGCCGTCGACGGGGCGCAGCTCATCCCGCACCGCAGGCTCAGCCTCGCGCTCGACGGCGTCGACTATCTCGCGTTCTCCGGGCACAAGACGTACGCGCCGTTCGGGGCGGGCGTGCTCGTCGGGCGGCGGGACTGGCTTGACGCGGGGGAGCCGTACCTCCGCGGCGGAGGTGCGGTCACGCGCGTCACGCTCGACGAGGCGGGGTGGCGCACGGGTTCGGCGCGGCACGAGGCCGGCTCGCCCAACGTGATCGGCGTGGCTGCGCTCGCACGCGCGCTCCAGGAACTCGCCACGCTGGATGTCGCGGCCTGGATGGGACACGAGGCGGCGTTGCGCGAGCAGCTCGTGTCGGGCCTCTCGGACCTGCCGAGTGTGCGTGTGCTTCGCGTGTTCCCAGACTCGACGGAGCCCGTCGGGGTTGTCAGTTTCTCCGTTGACGGCGTCGATTCTCGGCTGCTTGCGACAGCACTCTCGGCCGAGTGGGGCATCGGCGTTCGCGACGGAAAGTTCTGCTCGCATCCGCTGCTCGAACGGCTCGGCATCACCGAACCCGCGGTGCGGGCGAGCGTCGGGGTCGGATCGCGACGGGCGGATGTGGATGTCCTCCTCGAAGCGCTCGGCCGCTTTCTCGCGGAAGGCCCCGCCTGGCAGTACGAGCTCGTCGGTGGACATTGGGTCGCCGCGGAGGATCACCGCCCACGACCGGGCTGGGCACCCGAGCTCGGCGACGATCGTGGGTACTACGGCTGCGCGGTGTGACTCCGCTCGTCGCGCGATCCTGCACGCACCGATCCACGCAGAGCGATCCACGCTCGGCCGCAGCCCGAGCCTAGGCTGGTCGTATGGCCAACCGTCTCGCGGACGCGATCAGCCCCTACCTGCGTACGCATGCTGAAAACCCGGTCGACTGGTATCCGTGGGGTGAGGACGCCTTCGCCGAAGCCGCGCGCCGGGACGTCCCCGTGCTCGTCTCGATCGGCTACTCGACCTGCCATTGGTGCCATGTCATGGCGAGGGAGAGTTTCAGCGATCCGGCGCTCGCGGAGTACCTGAACGCGCACTTCGTCGCCATCAAGGTCGACCGCGAAGAGCATCCGGATGTCGACGCGAGCTATCTGTCGGCGGCCAGCGCGTTCACCGAGAACCTCGGTTGGCCGCTCAACGTGTTCGTGACGCCGCGCGGGCGGGCGTTCTATGCCGGCACCTACTTTCCGCCGCAGCCGGCGCAGGGGCATCCGTCGCTCGTGCAGGTGCTCGAAGCGGTTTCGGATGCCTGGACCGACCGCCGTGACGAGGTGGAAGACAACGCTGCGAAGGTCGCCGAAGCGCTCG
>JAUZFY010000109.1 GCA_030840185.1 Microbacteriaceae bacterium
CCCAGGCCCTCGCGAGCTTGAGGCCGGACTCGACCGCCTCCGCCCCGGTGTTCATCGGGATGACCATGTCCTTCTTGGCGAGCGACGCGAGCGCGCCGACGAACGGTCCGAGCTGGTCGTTGTGGAATGCGCGGCTCGTGAGGGTCACCCTGCCGAGCTGGGCGCTGGCGGCAGCGACGAGCGCCGGGTGCCCGTGGCCAAAGTTCACCGCCGAGTAGGCCGCGAGGCAATCGAGGTACCGTCGGCCCTCGACATCCGTCACCCAGGCGCCCTCGGCGGAGGCGACGACCACCGGAAGCGGATGATAGGTGTGGGCGATGTGCTCGTTTTCGGCGTCGATGAGCGCGGCAGAGCGAACCGCGCCGACGGCGGGGCCGACGGTTGCGCTCGCCTTGCCCTTCGCGCCCATCGGCGTCACCGCGACCGGGGAGCTCATCGCCGCAACTCGAGGGTGCAACACTTCACGCCGCCGCCGCCGAGCAGCAGCTCGCTGAGGTCGACACCGATCGGGTTGTAGCCGCGCTCGCGGAGCTGGCGTTCGAAGTCCTTCGCGCGGGAGGCGATGACGACGTTGTAGCCGTCGCTGAACGAGTTGAGCCCGAGCACGGCGGCGTCCTCCTCGTTGACGAGGATCGCGTCGGGGAACCGTTCGGCCAGGATGGCGAGCCCCTCCCCGTTGAAGGCGCTGGGGAGGTAGGCGATGTTTGCCTGTTCGCCCTCTGCCGGGTCGGGGTCGAGCACGGCGATCGCGGTGTCGAGGTGGTAGAAGCTCGGGTTGATCAGTTCGAGGGAGACGACCTCCCGGCCGTAGATCCGGAAGAGCTCGCGGTGGCTGTCGGTCGCGCTGCGGAATCCGGTTCCTGCGAGGATGACGTCGCCGACGAGAAGGAAGTCGCCCTCACCCTCGTTGATGCTCTGCGGTTTCCTCACGTCGAAGCCATTGGCCGCGAACCACTTCATATAGGCGGGGCCCTCCGGCTGGCGTTCCGGGTAGGCGAAGCTCGCCCCGTAGGCGATGTTGTCGAGCACGAAACCGCCGTTGGCGGCGTAGACCATGTCCGGCAGCCCGTCGATCGGGTCGACGAGCTTCACGTCGAAGCCGAGGTCGAGGTAGACGCGGTAGAGCGATTCCCACTGACGCACGGCGAGGGAGGTGTCCGTCGGGTCCTCCGGATGCATCCAGGGGTTGATTCGATAGTTCACCGTGAAGAAGTCCGGGCGGCACATGAGGATGGTGCGCTTGCTCGGAATGCGGGTGGCTGAGGCAACGTTCGTTGCGGGCATGGTGGCCGACACGGGGGCTCCTTCGGAAGTCTGAGTGTGGGGTCGTTCCAGTCTCACACGCACACATCCAATATTTAGTGGCGTGGAGCGCACAAAATCGCCGAATATTGCGCCGGAGGCACAATGGATGGCCGTAGGGTTAGGCCATGGACAGTCTCGACTACGGCATCATCGATCTTCTTCGCCAAAATGCGCGGGCCGGCTACGGCGACATCGGCGAAGTGATCGGGTTGTCCGCGTCGGCGGTCAAACGGCGCGTCGACCGTCTCGTGGCCGATCGGGTGATTCGGGGCTTCACCATTCAGGTTGACCCAGCCGTAGATGGGCTCGGCACCGAGGCCTATGTCGAGCTGTTCTGCCGCGGCACCGTCGCCCCCGAGGAGCTCCGCCGCATCCTCTCGAACGTGCCGGAGGTGGTGGATGCCGGCACGGTGACCGGCAGCGCCGACGCCATCGTGCACATGCGGTCGCGGGACATCCCGTCGCTCGAACTGGCCCTCGAACGAGTGCGAGTCGCGCCCAACGTCGACCACACCCGCAGCGCCATCGTGCTTTCGAAGCTCATTCACCGCAGCCGCGAGGGCTGACGCCCTACGGTGAGTCGAGGGCCGCCCTGACCAGATCGAGCGCCACGTCGGCGTCGACTCGCAATTGAC
Organism: Microbacteriaceae bacterium; assembly: GCA_030840185.1. Taxonomy (GTDB): domain Bacteria; phylum Actinomycetota; class Actinomycetes; order Actinomycetales; family Microbacteriaceae; genus Lacisediminihabitans. The sequence goes on from JAUZFY010000109.1 coordinate 1,941, forward strand.
GGATGCGAGCAACGAACGCCGTCGCGGCATCCTGGGCCTGCCGCCTGGTCGCATCACCGGATGGGGCGATGAACGAACCGGCGCGACCGCGGGTCTCGATTACACCGTCCCGCTCGAGCTCGCGGTAGCTGCGGGCCACCGTGTTGGGTGCGACACCGAGGTCGACGGCAAGCCCCCGCACGGTGGGGAGCTTGGCCCCAGCGGCGACGCCGCCGGAGCTCACCGCGTCGATGATCTGAACGCGAATCTGCTCGTAGGGGGGAAACATCGACGCGTGGTCGAGGGCCAGGCTGAGCGGGGAACTCATGGGGGACTCCTCTGTGGGTACCAAGAACCCAGACTGTACGAGTACATTGGCCAACCGTCAAGGTTTGCTCAGGCAGCCACGCCGAGATCCTCACGAAGATGCCGCATCCCGTCGTGAATGCGCGACTTGATTGTGCCAAGGGGAACGCCGAGCTTCTCGGCAAGCTCGGCGTGACTGTAGCCGTCCCGGTAGGCGAGAACCACCGCCTCGGCCTGCACCGCGGTCAACCGCCGAAGCGCCCGAGCCACCCGAAGGAAATCGCCGCGGACCTCGATCGACTCGACGACGGAGTCATATTCCGGCAGGCGGTCACGCAGCCCGACTCGCAGGTCCCGTTCGCGATCTGCGACGACGGAACGCACGCGATCGACGGCCCTGGCGTGTGCCCTGGCCATGATCCAGGCGACTGCGCCACCTCGCCGGGCATCGAAGCGGCCCGCCTGCCTCCAGACCTCGAGAAACAGGTCTTGCATCACCTCTTCGGACTGCGCCGCGTCGCGCAACACTGTCCGGATTCTGCGGAACACACGCGGTCGGAGAGTGTCGACGAGTTCGGCGAATGCCTGCTGATCGCCTCGAGCGCTTGCCTCGAGCAGGCGATCGGCGCGCTCATGGAAGCCGTCCGGCCCGTCATCGGCTCCCCGAATGGTCACCGCCCCTCCCCCGTCGCGCTCACGATCCGGGGGGATGTGGTCAGCGTGGTTTCGGGTCACGACAGTCTCCGTTCGCGGGTGCGGGGCTCGCCTTCGCCGGGCGCGAAAGCCGAGGTACACCGCAAGAGACAACGAACGCAGGAAGCTATGACGCGCTACCTGCGGATATTTTTGAGAAAAGTTACTTCCCTAGTGGCCGCTGACGTCCGAATCGACCCCGGCAGCCGGGCCCTTGTCGAGGGCGGCGATGGATGACAGGTCCGCGGCGGTCAGCTCGAAATCGAACACCTCGATGTTCTGCGCGATTCGCTTCGGGTTGGCGGATTTCGGTATCGCAACGAGAGACTGCTGCACGTGCCACCGCAAGACCACCTGCGCCGGGGTTTTGCCGATTCGTTCGGCGATGGCGACGATTGCCGGCGCGGAAAGCAGGTCGTTCCCGGCGCCGATCGGACTCCACGACTCTGTGACGATCCCGTGCAGGTCATTGGCTCGGCGCTCGGCAAGTCGCGGAGTGTACGGGCTGAGCTGCACCTGATTGACCGCGGGAAGGACCTCGGCCTCCCGCACGAGTGTCGCCACGTGATCCGGTTTGAAATTCGAGAGCCCGATGGCACGTGCCTTGCCCGCTGCGAACAGCTTCTCGAAGGTGTGCCAGGTGGAGACATACTGCCCACGCTGCGGCAGCGGCCAGTGGATGAGCAGCAGGTCAACGTAGTCGAGGCCGAGTCGCTCGAGAGACTCATCGAGCCCGCCGATCGCCCGATCGTCGCCCTGGAAGACGCCGTCGAGCTTCGTCGTGATAAACAGCTGCTCGCGGGGAATGCCGCTGCGCCGCACGCCCTCGCCGACTCCGCGCTCATTGCCGTACCTCGCAGCCGTGTCGATGTGCCGGTAGCCGGCCTCGACCGCCGTAACGACGGCCGGAGCGACCTCTTCGTCGGTGAGCGGCGAGGTGCCGAGGCCGATGAGCGGGATCGACGAGCCGGTGTTGAGCGGAAGGACGGTGGGCGAGGTCGACACGGGGTTCTCCTTAGCTAAAAAGTCATCGATGGGTCTGGGTTGCCGAATCGGTGGGCGGTGATGCTGATCGCCTGTTCGGCGAGAAAGGGGAGCAACTCGATTCGCCCGGAGGTGGTGACCGGGCCCGGGTACACGGCCACGTCGGGATCGCCGGCTAGCGCATCCGCGAGCGCGCGCGCCGATCCGCCGATCAACCGGATCCGGCCGGCCGTGCCGCCACCGACTCCGGTCTGGCCGGTGCCTAGACGCTCATGCCAGCGAGCATCCGACTCGACGACGACCTCGCGGACGGTGACGGGCGAATGTTCGTCCGCGAACAGGCGGACGAGGCCGGCGGCCACTGGCACCGCCGAGCTGATCGAGATCGGGGCCCCGGCGCACGTGGCGGCCGTGACCACCCGAACGAGCTGCGCGGGCGATGCGCCCTCGGCGAGTCGGACATGAACCGGGACCGGACGGTACCGGTACAGATTTCGCTCGGCGATGAGGCCGGAGACGTCCGTCGTCACGCCGTACTCCGCCTGCCAGACCCGCTCGTCGCTCACCGCCCCGGCTCGAACCCGGTCGAACTCGAGGAACTCCATGCCCTGCTGGGCGGCCTCGATCACTTTCGCGACGCCGTCGCTCAGCCCGGCGAGCACGACGGAACTGACCGGCTCGGAGAACACCGGCCTCCAGTCGCCGAGGGTGAGGAGGTAGTTGGGTCCGCCGGCCTTCGCGCTCGTGCCGACCGTCGACCGCTTCCAGCCGCCGAATGGCTGACGCCGGACTATTGCGCCGGTGATCCCGCGGTTCACGTACAGGTTGCCCGCTTGCACGTGATCGATCCACAGGGCGATCTCCTCGGCGTCGAGCGAGTACAGTCCGGCGGTGAGGCCGTAGGCCGGCGCGTTCTGCAGCTCGATGGCGTCAGCCAGCGTCTTGGCGTGCATGATCCCGAGAACCGGGCCGAAGTACTCGGTGAGGTGGAATTCGGATCCGGGAGCGATGTGGTCCTTCACACCCGGCGACCACAGCCGGTCGCTCTCGTCAAGCGCTCTCGGCTGCACCATCCACTGCTCGCCGGGCTCGAGCGTGGTCAGCGCCCTGCGGAGCTTGCCCGAGGCCGGTTCGATCAGCGGGCCCATCGTGGTGGTTGCGTGCTGGGGGTAGCCGACCCTAAGGCTGCAGACCGCGTCGATCAGCTGACGCCGGAATCGCGCCGACGTGGCGACCGAGCCGACGAGAATCACGAGGGAAGCGGCCGAACACTTCTGGCCGGCATGACCGAAGGCGCTCTTCACGATGTCGGCCACTGCGAGGTCGAAGTCCGCGCTCGGGGTCACGACGATCGCGTTCTTTCCGCTCGTCTCGGCAAGGAGTGGAAGGTCGCTTCGCCAGGATCGGAACAGTTGCGCGGTCTCCCACGCCCCGGTGAGGATGACCCGATCGACAGCCGGATCCGAGACCAGCTGCCTGCCAAGCTCTCCCTCTTCGACGTCGACAAGGGAGAGGATGTCGCGGGGAACACCTCCCGCCCACAGCGCCTCGACCAGAACGGCGGCGCACCGACGGGCCTGCG
>JAUZFY010000141.1 GCA_030840185.1 Microbacteriaceae bacterium
GCCGGGACCTCGGCATTGAGGATCGCGTCACCTTCACGGGATACGTCACCGACGAGGAATTGCGCGGCATGCTCACTCGCGCGACCGTCTTCGCGATGCCGTCGATCGCCGAGCTGCAGAGCATCGCGACGATGGAGGCCATGGCCTCGGGGCTGCCGATTGTCGCAGCCAACGCCATGGCGCTCCCGCACCTCGTGCACGAGGGGGAAAACGGGTACCTCTTCGAACCGGGTAACTCGAGTGACCTTGCCGCGAAACTGAGCCACGTATTGACCCTCCCGCCTGCCGAGTTGCAGAAGATGAAGGAATCGAGCCTGCGTTACATCGCGGCTCACGACATCCAGCGCACCCTCACGATCTTTGAGCGGCTCTACCGCGGCCAGACAGTGACCGATCCAGTCACCGACGCCAGCTTGGACGAATCCGTCTCCTGACGCTTTCCGTCGGCGGTGCGATGCGGCGGCGCCGTCAATCCGGGCGGGGACACGGTATCGTGGTCACTCGGTGACTCGGAAGTCACCGACGCACTGCCCAACTGGAGCGATGCGGGGCGGTAGCTCAGCTGGTTAGAGCAGCGGACTCATAATCCGTCGGTCACGGGTTCAAGTCCCGTCCGCCCCACCAACCTGCCGACACCCACCTGATGGGAGCCACCACCATGGCCGATGAAACGCTCCGCCTGCCGAACACCATCTTTCAGGCTGTGTTCGATCTCGGCGAGAAGAGCGCCGCGAAAATGGCACTTCCAGAGGCATTGTCCGAGCCGGAGGTGTTCGCGGAGTGGCACGACGACGACAGCATGGTTGCCCTATTCGTCGACTACGTCGATGGTCAGTTGCATCTGGACGTCTCGGACCGGGGTGTGTCGCACCATTTCCACGACGCGACCGGCTCCACGACGGAGCGGAGCCCATGGGGGAGCCGAGAGACCGAGGGGCTGTTGGCCTGGGCGGGGGCTCTCGCCCAGAACTACTTCTCCCGAATGCCCGCGCTCATGGACGACATCGCCGAGGCCGCCGCGTGGCATGAGGCTGGCTTCCCGCTCTACGTCTGTGAGACCGAACCGACCTATCTCGATCTGATCGAGGTCGAGATCGAGGGGGAGATCCTTACCCTCCCGTGGCTCGGGTCCGGGCGGGTCGTCGACGAGCATGTCGAGGGTGACAATCATCCGATCGCACTCCTTTGGACGCGGGGGAGCGAAACGCCGGACCAGATCATCGCCCGGGCGTGGCTCGAGCCGACAACTGGCGATGCGGTGACCGCCGCCGAGCCTGGGGTGGACTGGGATGCCGTCGGTCTGCCGAAGGACGAGGTGCTCGTCTGGCTGGAAGGCAACTACGTGAACCATCACGTGACCGCGGACGCCGAGATGGAGCTGATCAGCGCCATCCTGGAGCGCATGGGCGGTCTCGACCAGGCGGACCACCCGGTCGTCTAGTTACCGATCATCGTCACGGGGCGACTATGGTCGGAGGATGAAACGCATCTCATACGCAGGCGGATCCTTGATTACCGGTGACGCTGTAACGGAGGCGATTTTGGACTACGCGACTCGAGTGGCGACGGACGCCACGAGCGTGACGGTGCACATTCCCGTTCTCGAAGACAGCGGAAGGACCGAAATGCACACCCTTCTGCTTGGCTCGGCCAGTCAGCTCGACGTTTCGGATGCCCCGGAGATCTCCGTGCCCCACGAGCGGGAGATGTTTCCCATTCCGGAAATGCCCGCGATCGGAATGACCGCTGTGGTCGGTTCGGGCGGCGACGCGGCGAGCAACGCGAAGAATTTTGACCAGGCAGTCGCCGAGATCGATGCCGGTCTCGGACAGGACTGATTCGTCTCGTGATTTATCGTGATGGCTTCGGCGGTACATCCAGACCCTTGAAATATGGGGTCGCCGGGGAGGTAGACTCACCTTACCGACTGGCTAACCCCGATGTCGCCGAAGTGTTTCCATCACCTAACCCCTGTGAGGATTCCGTTGGGTAAATTCATTTACGGTACGCCCTCGATTGCCGTCGAGTTCGACGACCGGGTGCTGGCCCACCTCAAGGCCGTGATAATTGCGAAGTTGCGCCGCGGTGAAAGCTTCACTTTCTCCTGGGAATACTCGACCGATTCAGGCAGCGGGCACAGCTCGATTTGGCTGCATCCCGCCATCCCGCTTCAATTCGAGTTCCGCGGCAGCCGAGATCCAAGCCTCAATCGGGTGTGGCTCGAAGAGCTTGTTCGACTCTCCAATACCCCGGCTGGGTTGCGAATTGTGCCGGAACCGGTGGAAACGGTCATCACCTCCTAGGCTGCTCCGCACGGGCGCGGGCCGTTTGGCCCCAGATACCCCCATCTCCGTAATCCCGCTACGTCCTCGCACTGACCTTCGAAGTGGAGGACGGTGAGGGTATGAAACGGGTTGCGTACGGCGGGGAATCATTCATCACCAGCGACGAGGCTGCGGAGGCACTGCTTGCCTTCGCGGCTGCGGCGGCAATGAGCGACGTGGCCGAGGTGGTACCGGTCCCAAGCGTTCGGGACGACGGCGCGGTGGTTGTCGTCGAACTCGTGATCGGCCCGTCAAGCGAACTCATCACCTCTCCGGTCGATTCCCGGTTCCCGGAGCCGGACACTCGCAGTTCGACGGCGGCGCTGCGGGCGCGCGCGTCGGAATTGATCTCTTCCAATCCCCATGCGACCGGTGGTGCCATCCACGGGCAGGATCTCGACTCGAGCGACCGCGACCTCGATTCGAGCGATCTCGACTTTCAGTAGACGCGCGACTTCGGGGCGTACCCTGCGCAGAACCTCGCGGCCCGTGCGTTGCACGCGAAAAATTGCGAGGCAGAGAAGGGAGCAGGCGGTGTCAAAGGAGACGTCCTGTCCGCTGTGCGATAGCGAACTCGAGCCGCGGCGAGACGAGTGGTGGTGCCGGGCATGCGATCTGACGTTCGCCTGAGTGCTCGCTGCACGGTTCGACCAAATCGACCGTGAGCTCAAAATTCCACCTTGAACGATGCCAAAGGTCGGGCCGTTACGACTTCGATTACGGCGAGGCGTTTACAAGGGGATCACCATCGGCTCCGGCCAATGCCCGGTGAAGAGATATAACCGGCAATTGCGTGATCTGATCATCCGCGGGCGGGCGAAGCCGTCGTTCATCGACTCTCACCACTTGGGGCTTGAGGAGGCGCCGACCGCCTACGACCGGTTCGACAAGCGCGAGGATGGGTGGACCAAGGTCCTGCTTCATCCTGCTGCAGCATGATCGCGGTTAGCTTCTAGTCAGCGGAATTTAGTCAGCGGAGTTTTAGTCACCGGAGTTCCTAGTCAGGGAATCCTCATCGGGCAGGACCGGCGAATGCGCGATATCGCCCGCCCTCCCGCGCGAACGCCGCCGCATGTCGTGTCGACAGTGTGCCGAACGTCTCCCCGGTGATTGTGGCCGTACCGCCGGCTTCTGCGCGGCGCCACGTGCCAACGACTTTCCCATCGACCACTATGGTCGGGAGGAAAATGCCGTTGCCTCCCGGCACTATGCGGTTGGCGTGTTCCGGGGCGAGCGCGAGGGATCGATCCTGGTAGCCCAGCAGGTATTCGTCAAAGCCAGGCAGGGCGCAGACGCTTGGTGGAGCGGATGACGCCGTCTCGGCCTCATCCGAAGCGATCCAGTAGCTCGCGCCATCGAGGGTGAGCTCGGTGAGCAGGGGACGCGACAGCGCGAGTGCGGTTCTCGCATCGGCCATGGTCAGCTTCGCCCACCAGGCGAGGTCGGCGAGAGTCGCCGGACCGTGTCCGGTGAAGTAGCGCTGCGCCAACCAACACAGTGCATCCTGCCGGTCGAGG
>JAUZFY010000255.1 GCA_030840185.1 Microbacteriaceae bacterium
GCGGGGTCGGTGATCGTGTTCTCGGAGTCCATGACCTCGAAGAACCGGTCGGCGGCAGTGCGCGTGTCGAAGGTCATCGAGAGCAGGAAGCCGATCGATTCCACGGGCCAGCGCAGCACGGTCGCGGTCGCGAAGAAAGCCACCAGCTCTCCCTCGGAAATTTGCCCGGTCGCTGCGAGCCACACCCCGCCGAAAAGGCAGAGGGCGAATGTCACGTCCGGCACAAGCAGCAGCCAGAGCCAGATGCCGGCAATCGCCTTGGCCTTCTCGATCTCGGTCCCGCGGAGGTCCTCGGCCTGCGATGCGAAATTCTTCAGCGCGTGCGTGCCGCGGCCGAACGCCTTCAGCACCCGGATGCCGTGCACCGATTCCTCGACGGCGGTCGCGAGGTCGCCCGCCTGGTCCTGGCTGCGTCGAGCAACCACGGAATACTTCTGCTCGAACAGGTAGCCGTAGATCCAGAGCGGGATTGAGCAGACCACGAAGATGAGCCCGAGAATCCAATCGATTCTGATCAGGAAGACGAAGCCGACCAGGATAGTGATCACATTGACGACGAACAGCACGATGCCGAACGAAATCCAGCGACGCACGAGGTTGAGGTCGCTGACCGCCCGGGACAGCAGCTGGCCGCTCGGCCAACGATCGTGGAAATTGACTGGCAGATCCTGCAGTCGGTTGTAGAGGCTATTGCGCAGGGTCGCCTCGACCTGGGTGCCGGGCTGCAGTACGAACCAGCGGCGGAACCAGATCATGATCGCTTCGAGGACACCGAGACCGAGCACCGCGGCGACCGGCCACCAGATCTGGCTGGCGTCGCCTCGCGACAGCGGGCCGTCGACAAGTGCGCCAAGCACCTGGGGGATCAATAGGGCGACGATGGCCGCGATAAGTGCGGAAACCATGCCGAGGTAAATGCGCGGCATTGCAGGTTTCGCATAGGGATAGAGACGAAGGATCGAGGCAAAAGTGCCGCTCTTCTTCTGGTCTGAAGACACGTCTGTTCCTTGCAGTATGGGTCGGCAAAAAGCCGAGAAGCCGGAGATTTAAAAGGGTGCGAACGAGCGCAGGTGCGTAAACGATGAAGCGGGTGCGGGGATTCAACCCGGCGCGGACTGACCCGGCGCGACTACCGCATTCCGACGTAGGCCGGGAGCGGACTGCCACCAACACGAACCGCGCCTGCAATTGCGAAAGTTGTGTATGACATGAGAGTCCTCCTGGGATACGTATATTTTTCACCTGATGGCCACCCGACACGCCATTGAGGCGAAAATGAGCAGCCTTACAGCTTATGACCAGTTGCTTCCCATTCGCAACAAGATAATTCCGGTGCCTGCCCCGATAGTCGCGGCACCGCTTCCGTGGCTAGCGGACGCGAACCGAGAGGCAGGTGACACAGCCCTCGAGCTTCTCGAACTCCGTGATCTCGGTCGTGAGCACCCGGTAACCGAGCTCGGCGATGAGCTCAGCGCTGCGAGGGGCCGAACTCGACATCAGAACGGTGTCATCGGACAGCACGACAACCGCGGCGCCCTCGGCCTCCGGCACCGGCAGAAAACGGTGGAACAGGGATGGATCGTCGACGAGCGGCGCGAAGCCGATTACCGTGCCGTCGGGGAGCGCGGTGACGGTGCTCTTGAGATGCAACGCCTTCGTCACCGGAACGGCCACGACGACATAGCCGAGCGGGCCGGCGATGGCCCGGAGCTGTCGGATGCCTTCCGAGTTGGTCCGGCTGCTGCGGCCCACATACACGGTCTTTCCGACCTTCAGCACGTCGCCTCCGTCGAGGGTTCCGGGAAAGTCGATCCGGGAGATGCTGAGGCCGAATTCCTTCGCCGTCTTCTCGGCCTCGGCGATTTCACCGCGGCGGGATTCCGCTCCGGGGTTCCCGATGACCGCACGGTCACCGAACACGACGAGGGCGTCCTCGACGAAAACGGAGTCGGCTTGTTCGCTCGCGACCGGCACCTCGACGATCTCCCATCCCGCGTTCGCGAGAGTCGCGACGTATCCGTCCCACTGGGTATTGGCGAGGTCGACGTCGACGGTTGAGCGTTCGATGTGCGTGATCTGGCCGTCGGCGAGGTTGTCCGCGGGAGGCCGAACGAACGCGACGCGTCGCTCGCCGTCATCCGCGCTCCCGAGGATGCGACGCCAAACCGCGAGCCCGACTGTCATGGTCAGGATGGTGACCGCAACGACGAACGGCAGATTCGCCCCGATGAGGGTGCCGAACAGCTGGGCGACAATGTCGGTCGGCAGCGCCGTGCCGCTCGCTACCGCACCGATCGCGGAGCCGAGCAGCCCGCCGATCACGCCGGCGAGAAGCCCGCCGGCGAGGCGAAGATACCAGGTGCGATAGATGCCGGCGAGGGCGAACACCGCGAGGACCACGAACGCGACGATGGTCGATCCGAGGAAGAAGTCGATGAGCTGGAAGAGATTCGTGGCGCTGCCGGCGAACAGCAGCATCGCCACCGCCGCGAGGGCGACGATCGCGACAATGAGCGCGGAAACGATCGCGGCGGTGAACCTACGCAGGAATGGCACACGAGTCTTGGAGACAGTCATGGGTCCTGACCTTAGGTGAGGTTTGCTATGGACCAGCTGTGCCCCGCGCACCGGTTTGACCCGCGGGGCATGCCCGCTAGTGGTAGAAGTGACGCTCCCCCGTGAAGTACATCGTGACTCCGGCGGCCTTCGCCGCCTCGATCACGTCTTCGTCGCGGATGGATCCACCGGGCTGCACCACCGCACGGACCCCGGCGTCGAGCAGAATCTGCAGGCCGTCGGCGAATGGGAAGAACGCGTCGGACGCGGCGACCGATCCGGCGGCTCGCTCGCCCGCCCGGCTCACCGCGAGTCGACACGAGTCGACCCGGTTGACCTGCCCCATTCCGACCCCGACCGACGCGCCATCGTCCGCGAGAAGGATGGCGTTGGACTTGACCGCGCGCACCGCTCGCCAGGCGAATTCGAGATCGACCAGCGTCGCGTCATCCGCCGCCTCCCCGGAGACGAGGGTCCAGCCGGCGGAAGAGAATTCGTCGAAGACATCCGGCTGCTGCACGAGGAGGCCACCGCTGATCTGCCGGAACTCGGTGTCCTCGCGGCGGTAGCCGGTCGGAAGCTTGAGCAAGCGGAGGTTCTTCTTCGTCTGGAGCAGCTCGAGGGCCTCCGGGTCGAAGTCCGGCGCAATGACCACCTCGGTGAAGATGTCCTTCACCGTCTTGGCCATTTCGAGGGAGACCGTGCGGTTGGCCGCGATGACCCCGCCGTAGGCCGAGACCGGGTCGCAATCGTGAGCCCGCTGATGCGCGGAGGCGATCGGGTCACCGGCGCCCCACGCCACGGCGATCCCGCACGGCTGGGCGTGCTTGATGATCGCCACGGCCGGCTCCGTGAAATCGAACGCTGTGCGCAATGCGGCGTCGGCGTCGACGTAGTTGTTGTACGACATCTCCTTGCCGTGCAGCTGGGTGGCCTGCGCGATTCCGGCGCCGTCCGGGGTCACGTACAGGGCGGCATCCTGGTGGGCATTCTCCCCGTAGCGGAGCACATTCTTCAGGCTCGCGGAGATCTCGATCGTGTCGACAAGCTCGGTTCGCCCGACCTGACCCGTCTGCACGGCCGGCTGCGCGGCCCGCACGCCGATGTTCGACGCGAAGAACGCGGCGACCGCCGTGTCGTACGCGGCGGTGTGGGCGAACGCCTCCCCGGCAAGGCGCTGACGCTGGGCGAGGGTAGTTCCGCCAAGCGCAATGGCCTTCTGCACCTGGGGGTAGTTGTCGGGCGAGACGACAATCGCCACGTTGGCGTGGTTCTTGGCCGCGGCGCGAACCATTGCCGGGCCCCCGATGTCGATTTGCTCGATCGCGTCGTCGCCGGTCACTCCGGAGGCGACGGTCTCGACGAACGGGTAGAGGTTGACCACCACGAGATCGAAGGGCCGGATCCCCAGAGCGGCGAGCTGTTCCTCGTGGCTGGCCAGGCGAAGGTCGGCGAGGATGCCGGCATGAACGGCGGGATGCAGGGTCTTGACGCGTCCGTCGAGGGTCTCCTGGAATCCGGTGACCGCCGCCACCTCGGTGACAGCGTGACCGGCGTTCGAGATGGTCTTGGCCGTTGATCCGGTTGAGACGATCTCGACGCCGGCGGCGGCGAGCGCGGCGGCCAATTCGAGAAGTCCGGTCTTGTCGCTCACCGAGATGAGTGCCCGGGTGATCGGGACGACGTCCCGGTTCCGGACGGGTTCTGATCCTGCGTCACGTGTGGGTGCACTCATGAGTGTGCGAGCTCCTCGAGGTCGATGGTTCCATTGGCGATGTCGAGCACGGCCTGCACCAGCAGTTCGCGCTCCACGGGCTTGATTCGTTCGTGCAGCGTGTACTCCGTGTCGTTCGGGAGCACCGGCACGCGACGCTGGGCGATGATCGGACCGGCATCCACGCCGTTGTCCACGATGATGATGCTCGCCCCGGTCTGATCGACCCCGGCGGCCAGCGCATCCCGAACACCGTGAGCGCCCGGGAACTCCGGAAGAAACGCGGGGTGCGTGTTGATGAGATTGGGGCTGAGCGCCTCGATGACCCGCGGCGGAAGCAGCTTCATGAAGCCGCTGAGAATGACGAGATCCGGCTGCCAGACCCGGATCTGCTCGAGGAGCGCGTCGCCCCAGGCAACCCGGTCGGGATAGTTGGACAGGGCGGCGGCGAAGGTGGGGATGCCGTAGGCCTCCGCGTGTTCGAAACCCTCGGCATCACGGTCGGCTCCGACCGCCACCACCCGGGCCGGGAACTCCGCGTCTTCGGAGGCTTCGAGCAGGGCCCGGAGGTTCGACCCTCCGCCGGAGATCAGCACGACCAATGAGAGCACCACCAGAGCCTATCGCGCGTCGGGCCGCCGTTCGCCGCGTCCGGTTGGGCGACCGGCGATCAGACCGATCGCCGCGGCGATCCCGATCTCGAGCGCGCCAAACAATCCGACAAGCCACGGTGACGGCCCGACATCGACGAGCCGGCCGGGTCCGGCGGAGCCGGCCGAAGCCCACGCGAGAAGGCCAAGCATGATGCCACCGACCGCCCCGATCAGCAGGCCGGTCACGATGAATGAGCGCGTGCCGGCCGCGGGGCCAAGGTCGCGAACGAGCCGGGGCCGAACGACAAGCGCGATGACAAACCCGGCGAGCACGGGAACCAGCAGGCCGAGAAAGCCCCAGCCGAGGGCGCCGGCCGG
>JAUZFY010000256.1 GCA_030840185.1 Microbacteriaceae bacterium
TCGACAAGCCGGCCATCCAGTACGTGGTGGAGGAGGCGGTCGCCGCCGGCCTGACCGACGTGCTCATGATCACGGGGCGCAACAAGAACGCACTGGAGAACCACTTCGACCGCGTCGGCGAGCTTGAGGCGACCCTCCTTCAGAAGGGTGACATCGAACGACTGCGCAAGGTGAACTACGCCACGGACCTCGCCGAGGTGCATTACGTGCGCCAGGGAGATCCGAAGGGACTCGGACACGCGGTGCTGCGTGCCCGCATGCACATTGGGAACGAGCCGTTCGCCGTTCTCCTCGGTGACGACATCATTGACGAGCGGGATGTGCTGCTCGCGCGCATGCTCGAGGAGCAAGGCAAACGTAACGCCACGATCGTGGCGCTGCTCGAAGTCGATCCCGCCCAGGTGCACATGTACGGGATCGCGACGGTCGAGACGACCGAGACGGATGACGTGGTTCGCATTACCGGGATGGTCGAGAAGCCGACGCGGGAGACCGCGCCGTCCAACTACGCCATTATCGGGCGGTACGTGCTGCAGCCAGAGATCTTCGACATCCTGGAGCACACGCAGCCCGGGAAGGGCGGGGAGATCCAGCTGACGGATGCCCTGCAGACGCTTGCGGCCAACACGAGTATCGCGGGCGGGGTCTACGGCGTCGTCTTCCGCGGGCGCAGGTACGACACGGGTGATCGTCTCGATTACATCAAGGCGATCGTGCAGCTCGCCGTGGACCGCGAGGATCTCGGTCCAGAACTTCGCCCGTGGCTTAAGAACTTTGCTGAGACCCTGAAATAGGGCGTACCGGTCGTGCCCCTCGGCGCCTTGCGCGGGAGCATCCCCGGCCACAGCGCCTGATCGGAATCAAAAATCTGGCCAATCATCCCGTCCGGGGAGACAATTAGTCAGAGGCGTTTGGTGTCTGCCGACGCCAATGGAGATGATTCTTATGATCGTTTACATAATCGTTCTGGTGATCGTCCTGATTGTGGTGATCATCCTTCTCGCCAATTCGATTAAAGTCGTCAAGCAGTACGAGCGAGGCGTGATTCTGCGTTTCGGTCGCCTGATTGGCACGAGGGATCCCGGGTTGCGGTTCATCATCCCCTCGGTCGACAGGCTTCACCGTGTATCGCTGCGAATCGTGACGTTGCCCATCCAATCGCAGGGCATCATCACCCGCGACAATGTCAGCGTCGGGGTTTCGGCCGTCGCCTACTTCAGGATCGTCGACCCGATCAAGTCGGTCGTCGCGATCGAGAACGTGTATTCGGCGATCGAGCAGATTGCGCAAACAACGCTCCGCAAGGTCGTCGGCCAGCACAGCCTGGACGAAACGCTCGCCGAAACGGATTCCCTCAATCTCAACATTCGGGAGATTCTCGATGTGCTCACCGTCGACTGGGGTGTCGAGGTGACACTCGTCGAACTGAAGGACATCCTCTTGCCCGACACGATGAAGCGGGCCATGGCCAAACAGGCGGAGGCCGAGCGTGAGAAGCGTGCGAAGATCATCGCCGCCGAGGGTGAGTCGCTTGCTGCGGCCGCGCTGGGCGCCGCGTCCGACACGATGATGGCGCATCCGCTGGCGCTGCAGTTGCGGAATTTGCAGAGTCTGGTGGAGATCGGCGTCGACAAGAACACTGTCGTGGTGTTCCCCGCGCCCCTGATGAGTACGATCGGCGAGCTCGGGAGCTTCCTTGCCAGAGAATCCGCGGCCAGCGAGGCAGGAGAACGCGAGGCGCGGCTGGTGACGCACCCGTCGTCGTCGCGTTCGGTGCCGGAAGTGGCTGTCAACTCTCGCGGTGGTGCACGTGCACCTCGCGCTTCGCGCAGCGGCAAGTAGAGGCGAGCACGGGAGTCCTTTGCGGGCGATGGGAAGAGAAAGAATTGGGCTGGACTTAGACTGGCTTGCGTGGCGACCCCGATCCCAACCATGCGCGAGGGCAAGAATTCGATTCGGCCAATTCGTCTGCGGGACGCAAGAGTGCTCGAACGCGAGCTGCTCGACAATCGAAGCTGGCTACGCAAGTGGGAGGCGACGAACCCGCACGGCCCGATGAGCTTCGACGTGCGCTCGAGCATCCGCAGTCTTCAGACCAACGCGCGTGCCGGGCTCGGCTTGCCGTTCGCCATCGAGTACGACGGCGAGTTTGCTGGTCAACTCAATGTGTCCGGGATCACCTACGGCTCGCTATCATCCGCGACCATCGGCTATTGGGTGTCCGAGCGATTCGCGGGCCTCGGGGTGACGCCAACGGCGGTTGCCCTCGCGAGCGACTACGCCTTCTTCCAGGTGGGCCTTCATCGCATGGAGATCTGCATCCGTCCGGAAAACGGTCCAAGCCTTCGGGTGGTGGAAAAACTCGGATTTCGCTACGAGGGGCTTCGGCGGCGCTACATTCACATCAATGGTGATTGGCGAGACCACTTCTGTTTCGCGCTCGTCGCGGAAGAGTTGCCAACCGGGGTGCTTCGACGCTGGCTCGACGGTCAGGTTCCCTCCGGAGCGGGCGTCGTTCCGCAGGCCGACCGGGATGCGGCGCTGCAAACCGGCACACATCCGCGCTGACACACCCTCGCTAATCGGCTGATTAACGGCTGGACACTCGTACCGTAGGCGTATGGGTGGAGACGGACTGGGATCGAGCGTCATGTTCGCGCTTGCCGCCGTGCTCTGGCTGGCCTACTTTGTGCCGACCTGGTTGCGACGTCGCGAGTATCTCGCGACCGAACGCAACGCCGTTCGCCTTCAACAGACCCTCCGCGTCATGGCCGAAACGGCCGAGGTGCCGGAGCAGGTGCGCGCCGAAAGCTCGGCCCGCAACGTCGCCGAGCAGGAGCGCATCCTCAAGAAACGGCAACAGCGTGCCGCTGCCATCGCCGAGGCGCAGGAGGCGGCGCTCGCGCGAGCGGCCGCACGTCGACTGGCCGAGCGGCAGCCAGCCATCGCCGCGGACCTGGCGGTCAGCTCGTCGGCCTCCCGTCGCTTGCGTCGCTCGCGCGCCGTCACCTCGGCCATCCTGCTCGTCTCCCTCGTGTCCGCAGGGGTGGGCATCGGGCAACTTCACGCTTCTGGCTCCTGGGCGCTCCTCGCCGTCGGTGGGCTGGTCGCAACCGGCAGCGTCGCCATGCTTGGGCTGATGGCTTCGGTCGGTCGCGCTCGCGCGCAGCTCGCGCGCAGCATCCGGCAACAGCAGCCCACGGTCGTTGCCACGCAGAAGCCCGCAGTTGCGGTACCGGAGAAGCCGGCGGTTCAGTCCACGTGGACTCCCGTGCAGGTTCCGAAGCCGCTGTACCTGTCCCGCTCGACGGTCGACCGGACCGTCGCGACATCCCTTGAAGCGGCAGCCGAGCTGCGACAGGCCGCGGCCGACGCCGAGCGCCGATTGCGCGACGCGCAGCGACAAGCCGAAGTAACGCCCATCCGAGCGGCGACCAAGACGACGGATAGCCGCTTCGCCAGCATGGGAATCATCGAATCTCAGCCTCAAACTCACACGGACCTTGACGCGGTGCTTCGCCGCCGTCGCGCCGTCGCCAGCTGACTCGCAGCAAACTCACCGATCCGCGTGTTTTGCGGCGGAACCGTCGCCCGGGAGTGTGCTCCTTTTTCCATGCCGCGAGGCTCATTGCGTCAATCGAGGGCTCTCGAAGGTGATAACGTAGCAACGCAATACGGGCCCTTGGCGCAGTTGGTAGCGCGCCTCGTTCGCATCGAGGAGGTCAGGAGTTCGAATCTCCTAGGGTCCACCGTATCCAGGTCTGCTTCGGCAATCGCACAGAGCCACCCTTCGGGGTGGCTCGCGTCGTTGGTGCGTTCAACTACTTGGATAGGGCGCTCACGATAGCCTGCGCGCCATCCCAATACGGAGTGTAGAAGTTCGGGTCTTGATTGGCCTGAACTGCGTGAGCGGCCTGAGTCGGGGTCAAACTCTTCCAGTTCGGGATCCGAACGAGTGCGGCGAAAAAGTTCGTCGCGGAGATATACGGATCCATTCGGTCGGTGAGGCTGCCCCAGGCACCATTTGC
>JAUZFY010000257.1 GCA_030840185.1 Microbacteriaceae bacterium
CCGCGACCGCGGGCCAGCCGGCGAGGCCAAGCTCCCCGGAGAGCGTTCCCTCATTCATCTGGGCGCCCTCGGTGAGGCGCGGCTCTTGTGCGTGCTGGGCGACCACTCCGCCGAAGGTGGAGACGTATTCGAGCGCGCGCCGCATGAGCAGGGCATCCGAGACACACTGTCCGTCGTCGGAGAACACGCGCACCTTCGCTCGGCTGTGTGCCATCGCGCCGATCTCGCTGAGCTGCTTTCCTTCGAGGCCGACGGTGACCGCGCCGATCGGGCGGACGGTGACGTACCCGGCGGCATCCCCGAGGGACATGACCTGCTCGACGACCCCGGCGGTGTCGGCGACCGGCGAGGTGTTGGCCATGGCATGTACGGCGGTGAATCCGCCGATCGCGGCGGCGCGGGACCCGCTCAGCACCGTCTCGCTCTGTTCCGATCCCGGTTCCCGAAGGTGTGTGTGCAGGTCGACGAGGCCAGGCAGGGCGATGAGCCCCGAGGCGTCGATCACCCGGTCGGCGCGCTGGGTGATTCGCCCCAGTTCGGCGATCACGCCGTCCCGCACGAGAATGTCGGTCGAGCTGCCGTCGGCCAGGGTCGCCCCGGTTACGAGAATCGTCACGGCTTACCGTCCCTCTGTGTGTGCTGATGGTTCTGATTGTGCTGCGGCGGTGCGTGCCGACGCGGCGTGTGCGTGCGCCGTTCCGGTTGCCGCGGTGTCCTGTTCGCCGGACAGCGCGAGATAGAGCACCGCCATTCGGATGGAGACGCCGTTGGCAACCTGGTCGAGCACCGTCGATTGCGCCGAATCGGCGGCTCGCGCGGAGATTTCGAGGCCTCGGTTCATCGGACCGGGGTGCATCACCATGCTATCGGCGCGAAGGCCGGAGAACCTCTCGTCGGTGAGCCCCCACTCACGCGAATACTCCCTCGCGGTCGGGAAGAACGCCGCGTGCATCCGCTCGGACTGGATGCGCAGCATCATCACGACGTCGGGGCCGCCGGCGAGCGTTGTGTCGAGGTCGTAGCTCACCGTCACCGGCCAGTTCTCGATGCCGATCGGAAGCAGGGTCGCCGGCGCGACGAGCTCTACGGTCGCACCGAGGGTCGTCAGGAGCCAGACGTTCGATCGGGCGACCCGGGAGTGCAGGATGTCGCCGACGATCACCACCCTGACCCCGTCGAGGTCGCGGCCGCGCGCGGCGCCGCCGTGCAGCCGACGGCGAATGGTGAACGCGTCGAGCAGCGCCTGCGTCGGGTGTTCGTGGGTTCCGTCGCCAGCGTTGATGACGGCGGCGTCGATCCAACCGGAGCCGGCGAGCACGCGGGGCGCGCCGGATGAGCCGTGGCGAATGACGACGGCGTCGGCGCCGATTGCGGCGAGGGTCTGCGCGGTGTCCTTGAGACTCTCCCCCTTCGAGACGCTCGATCCCTTCGCGCTGAAGTTGATGACATCCGCACTCAGCCGCTTCGCGGCGGCCTCAAACGAGATGCGAGTGCGGGTGGAGTCCTCGAAGAACAGGTTCACGACGGTCTTGTTTCGCAAGGCCGGAAGCTTGCGCACCTCCCGGTCGGCGACATCCGCCATGTCCTCGGCGACGTCCATGATCGCGACGGCCTCGTCGCGGGTCAGATCGCGGGTGGAGAGCAGGTGCCTCACGCGACGGCCTCCTCGATCGTGACGAACTCGTCACCGTCGATCTCGTTCAGGTGAACGTTGATCCGCTCGTGCTGGGCCGACGGCAGATTCTTGCCGACGAAGTCGGGCCGGATCGGCAGTTCGCGGTGTCCCCGATCGATGAGGGTCGCGAGGCGAACGATGCCCGGACGGCCGATGTCGCCGAGCGCGTCGAGGGCCGCCCGGATGGTTCGCCCGGAGTACAAAACGTCGTCGACGAGCACGACCGTCTTGCCATCGATCCCGCCGCCTGGCACCTGAGTCGGGGACGGCACCCGGGTGGGGTTGCGGCCGAGGTCGTCGCGATACATGGTGACGTCGAGGGAACCGGTCGGCACCGGTGTTCCCGAGATGTCGGCGAGCATTGCGCCGATCCGGGTGGCGAGAAGGACCCCGCGGGTGGGGATGCCGAGAATGACCAGATCGTCGGGGCCCCGGTTGGACTCGAGGATCTCGTGCGAGATCCGAGTCAACGCCCGGGTGATATCAGCTTGCTGCAGCACAGTGCGTGCGGGCAATCTGACCTCCTTCCCCGCCTCTCTGGACGGAATTTAAGGATGTCTGTCGGCATCCACTCTAGCGGACCGACGGCCGCTCCCCATCCGGGCGGGGTGCCTCTTCCCGAAATCCATGCAATCCAGAACTCAACCCGCGTGTCGACGCCAACACGCCGCAGGCCTGCCCAGATTGCATGCATTTCGGAAGGGGAAACGCGGCGGGAACCGGTTAGGTCCACCGGCGCAAGAGGTAGCGCTCGAGCAGGCCGATCAGCGCGTCGGTGAGCTTGCCGAGCACCGCCAGCAGCACGATGGCCACGAAGAGCCGGTCGATGCGACCGTTGTCCTGGGAATCCTTGAGCAGGAATCCGAGCCCGATGGACGAGTTAATGAGCTCGGCCGCCACGAGGAACAGCCAGGACTGGGCGAGCGCGAGCCGGAGGCCCGATACCACGGTGGGAACGATGGCCGGCAACTGCACCGTCAGGAGCAAGTTGAGACGGCTACGCCCGAACGCGCGGCCGACCTCGACCAGGTGCGGGTCCACGTGTCGAAGCGCCCCGGAGACCGTCGTGTAGACGGGAAAGAATGCTCCGATGACGATGAGGAGCACCTTCTGGTCCTCGTTGATGCCGAGGTAGAGGATGAGCAGCGGAACCCAGGCGAGCGACGGCACCGCCCGGAAACCGCCGATGGTCGGGGAGAAAAGCAACCCCGCCCAGCGGGACAGCCCGATGATCGAACCGGCGATCAGGCCGAGCACCGACCCGAAGAGGAAGCCGAGCAGCACCCGCTGGGTCGAGATTTCCACGTCGGGCCACAGCAGCCCACGATTGGAGAGGTCGATGGCCGCTTGCCACACCGAGAGCGGAGTGGGCAGCCGATAGGTCGGGATGACCCCGGAGGAGGCCACCGCCTGCCAGATGACGAGCAGCAGAACCGGCACGATCGCGCCGATGAGAGCGTTCACCCAGCCGGGGCGATCCCGGCCGAGACCGGCCCGGGCCGCTCCCCCGCGGAGTGACGGGGCGCTCCCTGCCGCGGAATACCCGTAACTCGAAGCGAACTGAAGCAGGGACGCCGAACGGCTCCCGGTTTCTGTCGAACCGTCTCCGCGCTCGACGCTGTCCTCCCGGGGGGAGGTCACTTGATTGCCGAGGGGTCTGCCCGCTTGGCGAACGACGGCTCGTACAGGCTCTTGAGCGCAGAGTCGATGTCACCCTGACTCGCGACGTCGCCGGACTGAACGAAGATCGGGCCGATGACTTTGAGCACCGCGGTCTGGGTGGCGCCGGGAACCGGGTTGATCGCGAACTTGGTGCGCTTCTCGATGACGTTGGCAGCGATGGACGGATCAATGCCGGCCGCGGTCGCGAGGATTTTCTCCGTTGCGGCCGGGTTCTTCTCTGCGAACGCGCGCGCCTTCTCGTAGGCGTTGACCACGAGCTGGGCGAGGTCGGGCGACTTCGCGAGGAATGACTCGGTCGCGTCGACGAATCCGTAGCTGTTGAACGACGGATTGTCGTAGATCACCTTCGATCCGGCGGTCACGACGCTCGAGGAGAGCAAGGGATCCAGCCCGGACCAGGCAGCGACGTTCCCGCTCTCGAGAGCCGACTTCCCGTCGGCGTGGGCGAGATTCTCGATCGTGACCGAATCGGCCGGCACCTTGAACTTGGCAAGGGACTGCAGCAGGAAGAAGTATGGGTCGGTGCCCTTCGCCGCGGCGATGGTCTTGCCCTTGAGGTCGGCGACCGACTTGATCGCCGATCCCTTCGGCACGAGGATGGCCGACCAGTCCGGCTGAGAGAACACGTCGATCGCCTTGATCGGAGCACCATTCGACCGGGCGAGGAGGGCTGCGGATCCCGCGGTCGAGCCCACATCGATGGCTCCCGAGCGCAAGGCGAGGTTGGCGGCGCTCGACCCGGCGGACTGCACCCAGTTGACCTTCACCTTGCTGCCGAGTTCGGACTCGAGCCAGCCCTGGTCCTTGATGATCAGGCTGAGCGGGTTGTAGGTCGCGAAGTCGATGTTGAGCACCGGTGCGCTCCAGCTTCCGACCTTGGCCGCGGCGGTGGGCTTCGGCGCCGCGGCGACCGTGCCCTCCCCGGCGCATCCGCTGAGCAGGAGCGCCGCCGCGGCGGCGATCGCCGCGATGCCGATGAGTTTCTTGTTCATGCTGTGGTCCTCTGTGTGTGCTGTGTGGTCGGGTCGGGAAATGTCAGGATGCGAGGGACGCGGCGGAGCCGGCGCCGTGGTGACTCGGCACGCCGAGCCCGGCGAGCAGTTCGGAACGGATGCGGGCGAGCTCGGCGTCCGCGCGGTCGCGCGGCCGGGCGCCCGGAACCGTAACGGTGCGAGCAATCCCGGATCCGGCACCCGGGTCGGCCGGGTCGGCACCGAGCAGCACGACGCGGTCGGCCAGGTACAGAGCCTCGTCCACGTCGTGGGTCACGAGCACGATCGTGGCCGGTTCGGCGGAGTGCACGTCGAGCAGCAGGTCCTGCATTCTGAGCCGCGTGAGGGCATCGAGTGCGCCGAATGGCTCGTCGAGCAGCAGCACCCCGGGCCCGCGGGCGAGCGCGCGAGCGAGCGCGGCTCGCTGCGCCATCCCGCCGGAGACCTGTCGCGGACGAAGGTCGCCCGAGCCGGTCAGGTGCACCAGGCCAAGCAACTCCTCCACCCGCGCACGACCGATCTCCCGGTCGGTGCCGCGGGCCAGTCCGATCTCGATGTTGCGCGAGATCGACCGCCAGGGCAGCAACCGCGGTTCCTGAAAGGCGACGGCGCAGCGCTGGTCGATTCCGACGAGGGCCGACCCGTCGATCTCGATGTCTCCGGTGTCCGGCGAATCGAGGCCGCCGATCTGCCGAAGCAGTGTCGACTTTCCGCACCCGGAGGGTCCGAGAATCGCCACGATTTCGCCCGCGCGGATGTCGAGGTCGATCCCCGCGAGCACGCGGCGCGGTGCCCCGCCGCGAGTTCGGGCTGGGAATGACCGGCCGACGGCACGCAGGGAAACCGAGAGTGCCGGGGAACGTGGGGTCAGGGTTCGGGAAGAGAGTGGCACGCCCTCACGCTATTGCCGGCGCAGCGCTCGGGCCCAATCGCGGCGTAACGCTTCGACATGTGCGGCGCGCCCCCGCGGGTCGAGTAGCGGAACACCCCCGCGGGTCGAGTCGCGAGCGCAGCGAGCGTATCGAGACCGCCCCGCCGTGACAGCCAGCTCAGGCGCGCGTCTGCGCGATTCGTCCGAGCAGACCGTTCACGAATCCGGCGGAGTCCTCGGTGCTCAGCGACTTCGCCGCCTCGACGGCCTCGGAGATCGCGACGCCGTCGGGAATCTCGTCGTTGAACAGGATCTCCCAGATGCCAATGCGCACGATCGCACGGTCGGTAACGGGCATCCGGTTGATGGTCCAACCCTGGGCGTAGGTCTCGATGAGCTCGTCGATCTCGTCCCCGTGCTCACCGATGCCCTCAACGATTTGTCTCGCGTAGGCCCAGGAGTTCGCGCGGTCGGGTTCATCCTGTGCGCGCTTCGCCTCCATTTCGATGGCGGCGTTGAGCGAGATCTCCCGAAGGTCCGCCCCGTAGAGCAGGTCGATGGCGCGTTTGCGCGCCTTGGTGCGAGCGCCCACTAGTTGACGCGGCCGAGGTAGCTGCCGTCGCGGGTGTCGACCTTGACCTTCGTGCCCTGCTCGAGGAACAGCGGAACCTGGATCTGATAGCCGGTCTCGACGGTCGCCGGCTTCGTGCCACCCGTCGATCGGTCGCCCTGCAGGCCCGGCTCGGTGTAGGTGATCTCGAGGACCACGGATGCCGGCAGCTCGACGTAGAGCGGGTCACCGTTGTGCAGCGCGATCGTCACATTCTGGTTCTCGAGCATGAAGTTGGCAGCGTCGCCAACCTGTGCCGCGCTCAGAGTGATCTGGTCGTAGTTGGATACGTCCATGAACACGTAGTTCTCGCCGTCGGCGTACAGGTACTGAAAGTCCGAGCGGTCGACGGTCTCGGTCTCGATCTTGGCACCAGCGTTGAAGGTGCGGTCGACAACCTTGCCGCTCATCACGTTCTTGACCTTGGTACGCACGAAGGCGCCGCCCTTGCCCGGCTTGACGTGCTGGAAGTCGATCACGGTCCAGAGCTGGCCGTCCATGTTGAGAACGACGCCATTCCTGATGTCAGCGGTAGAGGCCATGACTAATGAATCCTGTTCGTGAGGTGAATTGTGCGCATCGAGGAGCGAGAGTCGACTCGGCATCGAAACCAGCGGCCAAGTCTACCGGCTCAGCCGAGCTGTCGATTGATCGCGTCGAGGGCCAGGAGGTAGGAGGTGAATCCGAAGCCGGCGATGACGCCGGTCGCGACCCCCGAAATCACGCTGGTGTGGCGGAATTCCTCCCGGGTGTGCGGGTTGGAGAGGTGCACCTCAACGAGGATGAGCCCGGCCTTCGTCACCAGCGCCGCGGCGTCGCGAAGCGCGTACGAGTAGTGAGTGAATGCCGCCGGGTTCAGGATGACGGGACTACCGGTGTCGACCGCCTCGTACAGCCAGCCGATGAGTTCGGCCTCGTCGTTGGTCTGCCGAACGTCGATCCGGTGACCGGGCGGGGCCTCGGCTTCGAGCGCGACGGCGAGGTCCTCGAGAGTGCCGGTTCCGTAGACATCCGGCTCCCGACTGCCGAGTCGCCCGAGGTTCGGACCGTTCAGAACGAGGATGCTCACCATGATTCTCGAGCCTAGCGCTCGACGAGGCGGCGCCAGTGGTCGTCTGCCGCTACGGTGCGCCGAATCCGCCGTCCGACTTGATCAGCTGTCCGGTGATCCATTCGCCGTCGGCGGAGAGCAGGAATGACACGAGCGCCGCGGTGTCGCGGGGCGTGCCGAGCCGCCCAGCTGGAGTGGCCTCCCGCAGCGCCTCGCGCACCTCGTCCGCCATCCAGCCGGTGTCGACCGGGCCTGGGTTCACGAGGTTGGCGGTGACTCCGAGCGGCGCGAGCTCCCGCGCCGCGGCGAAGATCACGCGGTCGAGCGCTCCCTTGCTCGCCCCGTAGGCGACCTCGTCGTGAATCGCATCGCTCGTCAGTGCGACGATGCGGCCGCCGTTTCCCAGCAAGCCGTCGCCAACCAAGCCGTCGCTACCCGAACCACCATTGTCGAAGCGGCGCGCGAATTCGCGCACGAGCAGCCAGCTTCCGCGGGCGTTCACCGCGAGGTGCCGATCGAAGCTCTCGACGGTCGTGGTCAGAATTCCGGCGTTGACGCTCTCGGCGTGACTGAGCACAATGGCGCGCACCGGCCCGAGGGTTTCTGCCGCGTCGAAGAGCTCGGCCGCCGCGTCGACTGCGGCAAGGTCGACGTCGACGGCCACGGTGCGCGCGCCGAGCCCGCGCAGTTCGCGTTCGATCTCCTGCACGTCCGGCGCGGCCCTCGGCAACGCATTGACCCGTTCGTCGTAGGCGGCCGAATGGCCGAACGCGATATCCCAGCCGTCGCGGGCGAGTCGCCCGGCAATTCCGTAGGCTATGCCGACCCGGCGGCCGACACCGGTAACCAGGGCGACCGGGCGTTGGTTCGTCATCCGACGAACCTAGCAGCGCCGGCCGAGCACCTCGTAAGCCGGGCCCGACGCTTAGGCGCCGGCGAACGGGCGGAGCCGGTCCGGCACGGGGAAAGGCAACAGGTACTCCACCATGGGAACATCGATTGCGCCCCCGTCGTCCTTTTTGACTCGAATTGCGTCCGGTGACAGCTCGGTGATGCGCACGCGGAGCCAACTACCGTCGTCGATGAGCAGCTCGAACGGATCCGCGAGATACCCGATCCCGGCCGACTCGAGGGTCTCCTCGGCGGCGAGCCATTCGACCGATCCCGTCAGCGACCGACCGAGTAGGTCGACAACGACGAAGCCGTCGGAGTCCGGTCGCATCCACCCAAGCAGTTCACCATCACCGCGACGGTGCTCGATCCAGTCAGTAGGAACAGACATCCGTCGAGACTAGCAACAGCGCGCCAGAGCGCTGAGGACCGGGTCGAGAGACGTCTCAGGCGCCGATCTCCTGGTACGCGGCGAAGAGCAGACTCTCGTCCGGGCCGGTCAGCACGGTCGGCCGCGCGATGTCATCGAGCACGATGAAACGCAACATGCTCCCCCGCGCCTTCTTGTCCCGCTTCATCACCGAGAGCAGAGTCTGCCAGCGGCCGACCGGGTAGGAAACGGGAAGCTGCAGCGAGGTCAGGATGCTGCGGTGCCGGTCGACGACCTCGTCGGAGAGCCGACCGGTGAGCCGCGCAAGTTCCGCGGCGTAGACCATCCCGATCGCGACCGCCGCGCCGTGCCGCCACTGGAACCGCTCGGCGTATTCGACCGCGTGTCCGAGGGTGTGCCCGTAGTTGAGGATCTCCCGAACGCCGAGTTCGGTGAAGTCCTCGCCGACCACTCTGGCCTTGATGCCGATCGAGAGTTCGACCACGCGGCGGAACTCGTCGCTTCTCGGGTCTGTGGCCGTGTCGACGCCGCGCTCAATGATGTCGAGAATCTCGGGTTCGGCGATGAACCCGTACTTGACGACCTCACCGAAGCTCGCGAGGATCTCCATCTGGCTGAGCCCCTCGAGGGTGTCGAGATCGACGACGACACCGCCGGGGGCATGGAACGCCCCGACGAGGTTCTTGCCTTCGTTGGTGTTGATTCCGGTCTTGCCGCCGATCGAGGCGTCAACCATGCCGAGCAGAGTGGTCGGCACGTTGATCAGACGGATGCCTCGCAGCCAGGTGGCCGCGACGAAGCCGGCGAGGTCGGTCACCGCGCCGCCGCCGAAGCCGATCACCACGTCGGTCCGGGTGAAGTCGGCTTGCCCGAGCACCTGCCAGCAGAACGCCGCGACCTCGACCCGCTTGCCGGTCTCGGCATCCGGAATTTCGGCGAGCAGCACCTCGAAGTCCGAGGAGAGCGACTCGCGCAGCGCCTCGGCTCGCGCGCCGAGCGTCGCCGGGTGCACAATGAGCACTTTGCGGGCCTTCGATCCGATCAGTTCCGGAAGCGATCCGAGGATGTCGCGGCCGACGAGCACGTCGTACGGCTGCCGCCCGGGGACGGTGATGGTCGTCGTGCTCATTCGGTGCCCTCCGCGGGTGTCTCTTCGGTGATCCAGGCCGCCAGTTCGTTAGCGACGTGATCGATTGGTCGATTGGAGGTGTCCCAGGCCCGCGTTGCCAGTCGTTCGTAGATCTCACGCCGACCCTCGACGAGTTTCGACCAGCCTTCGATGCCGCTCACGAGCGGCCGACTCGACCCGAGGATACGAGAGGCCACCGCCTCCTCGCTCACCGTGATGAGAGCCACCCGCAGTGACGCCAGGTCACGCTGGGTGTCGAGGTTGACTATCGCGCCGCCGCCAAGCGCGACGACCGCGCGCTCGGCAAGGGCACGGCTGACCTCGGCGCGTTCGAGTTCGCGGTAGTGGGCCTCGCCGTACGACCGGAAGATCTCGGGGATGGCGCCGTACCGGGCCACGATCCGGCGATCTGTGTCGACGAACGGAACCTTGAGCAATCTGGCGACGCGCTTACCCAGCCGGGTCTTTCCCGCCGCCGGTGGGCCAATCAGAACGAGGTACGGCTGCGCCTCGGCGGTCATGTGCCGAGTTGCGGGTCGGACGCAGGCGAAGTCGCGAGGTTGGTGGGGATGGCGTCGAGGTAGCCCTGCAGGTTGCGGCTCGTCTCGGTGAGCGAGTCTCCGCCGAATTTCTCGAGCACTGCGTTCGCGAGCACGAGAGCGACCATCGCCTCGGCGACGACCCCGGCGGCGGGAACGGCGCACACGTCGGAGCGTTGATGGTGCGCCTCGGCAACCGCCGAGGTCGCGACATCCACCGTGCGCAGCGCGCGCGGAACGGTCGAAATCGGTTTCATCGCTGCCCGCACTCGCAGCACTGTTCCCGTGCTCATTCCGCCCTCCGTGCCCCCGGCACGGTCCGAGGAACGCGTGATTCCGGCCTCGGTCTGGAACAGCTCGTCGTGCGCCTCGGATCCGCGACGGGTCGCGGTGGTGAAGCCGTCCCCCACCTCGACGCCCTTGATCGCCTGGATGCCCATGAGCGCCCCGGCGAGCTGGGAGTCGAGTCGACGGTCCCAATGCGTGTAGGAGCCGAGCCCTGGTGGAACACCGTAGGCGAGCACCTCGACGACCCCGCCGAGGGTATCGCCGTCCTCGTGAGCCGCGTCCACCTCGGCGACCATGAGCCGGGAGGTCGCGTCGTGGAAGCAACGAAGCGGGTCGGCGTCGAGAGCCGCGACATCCCCGATCCCGGGCAGCGCGGAGCCATCGGGAACGCGCGCCCCGCCGATCGAGAGGGTGTGCGACACGAGTTGGATGCCGAGTTCGGCCAGGAAGGAGCGGGCGACGGCACCGAGGGCGACGCGCGCCGCGGTCTCCCGGGCGCTCGCTCGCTCGAGCACGTTGCGCGCCTCGTCGAAACCGTACTTCTGCATGCCGACCAGGTCGGCGTGCCCCGGCCGTGGCCGCGTCAGTGGCGCCCCTCTCCCCTTCGGTAGCGACTCGAGGTCGACCGGTTCGGCGCTCATCACGTCGACCCAGCGCGGCCACTCGGTGTTGCCGATGCGGAGCGCGATGGGGCTGCCCATGGTCAGGCCGAAGCGCACGCCGCCGCTGATGGTCAGCGCGTCCTGTTCGAATTTCTGCCGGGACCCGCGACCGTAACCGAGCGTGCGGCGGTGCAGATCGGCCTGGATCGCGGCCATCGAGACGGGCACGCCTGCCGGCAATCCCTCGAGGATCGCGACCAGTTCCGGTCCGTGTGATTCTCCTGCGGTCAACCATCGAAGCATAAGAAGAATCCTCCCACAGGCAACGCCCGAGTCAGTTCGGGAGGCCCACAGCCCGCCTCATCGCCGCGAGCACGCCGCCCTCCGCCGGGAGGGCCTGCAGCGGGTCGCCGCCCACGAAGATTCGCACCTGGACGAGTGCCTGGTTCACCAGCATTTCGATGCCGGGCACGACTGTTCCCCCCGCCTCGAGCCAGTCTGCGGCGAGCGGAGAGGGCCATGGGTCATACGCCACGTCGAGCAGCGCCGCGGACGATCTCATTTTGACGCTGAAACGGTATCTGTGCTCGGCGCCGCCCGGGAGGGTGCTGACCACCACATCCGGCACTATCCCATCTTCGATGCCGTGTGGGTCTGCACCCTGAACGTCGACGCCGAGTATGTCGCCGATCTCGATGAGCCGCAGGATGTTGCCAGGCGAGCGACCGGACACGACGACGCGGCGGGCTCCGAGCTGAGCGAGGGCAACGAGGGCGGAGGCCGCGGTCGCCCCAGCGCCGAGGATTCGCGCTATCGAGACCGAGCGCACCCCGGCGGAGAGAAAGGAATTGGTGATGCCGACGACGTCGGTGTTGAATCCGTGCAGTGTCCGGTGCTCCGCGTCGGAGGCAAAGAGCACGGTGTTCGCCACGCCGGTCAGCGTGGCAAAGTTGTCCACCGCATCGAGGAGGGGCATCACATCCCGCTTGAGCGGCATGGTGAGCGAGAGGCCGCGCCAGTCCGACGTGCGCGACCCGATGAAGTCGATAAGCCCATCGGCCGCCATCTCGATCGGCTCATACTCCCAGTCGAGGCCGAGCACCCCGTACGCCGCCCGATGCAGCGCCGGAGACTGCGAGTGTGCGATTGGCGAACCAAGCACGGCGAGCTTCACTAGTTGCACCCTCCCGGGTTCGCCTTGAGCCAGGCCGCGAGCTGCGCGGTGGCCGCCTGCTGCTGCGCGAACGTGTCCGAGAATGCGGTTTGGCCGGTCGAGCAGTTGACGACGACGAAGTACAGCCAGGACCCGTCGGCCGGGTGCAAGGTTGCGTTGATCGCCGCCGCCCCCGGATTGGAAATCGGTCCGATCGGCAGGCCGGGATTCGCGTAGGTGTTGTACGGGTTGCTCGCGTCTGCGCGCTGCGCCGCGGTCGTGTTGATCGAGGTCGATCCCGCTCCGTAGCTCACCGTCGCATCCGATTGCAGGTGCATCCCCTGCGCGAGCCGGTTGTCCCAGACCCGCGCCACCTTCAAGAAGTCCGCGGTGGATCCGCCCTCCTTTTGGGTGAGTGCGGCGAGGGTGAGAACGCGGTGCCGGTCGGCCGGAGCGACGCCCGCGGCATCCAGTTGTTTGAACATCTCGGTGACGAACGTCTGCAGAATCTGGTGAGCGGTCAGTCCGGGGTCAAGCGAGTAGGTTGCCGGGAACAGGTAGCCCTCGAGGCTCGGCGCCTCGGCCGGCAGCCCGTACGACTTATAGTCGGCCGCCGCCGCCTCAAGCTGAGCCTGACTGACCCCCGTGCTCTGGCTGACCTTCGCCAGGATCTGGATGATGCCCTTGACCGTGGTCCCCTCGGGGATAGTGACCCGGGTCGACACTTTGCTCTTCGGGTCGAGGAGCTTCGCCAGGGCGTCCTTCGCGCTCATGTGTTTTGCAAGTTGGTAGCTACCGGGATGGAAGGTGACCGGCGGATTCTTGGTGAGCAGGAGTTTGTAGAACGCGGCCGACGTCTTGGTCACGCCGTCGGCGGCCAGTGTCTTGGCAACGTCCGCGCCGGTCTGGCCGTTGGTGATCGTCACCACGACCTTCCCGGTCCCAGAGCCCGTGTAGTCGATCGGCGCCGCAATGCCGAGCACTTGCTTGATCTGCGGCTGGAAGTTGACCCACACCGCCGTCGCGGCGCCACCGAGCACGACGATTATGGCGAGGAGTACCCACAACCAGGTGAGTCTGCGCCTGCGCCTCCTGTTCGGCGGGAGCCCACGGTCGTCGAACTGGTCCATGGTCGACCGGCGACCGTCCGCCCTGCGCCTTCCGTCATCACGGTGGTGTTGCGGCAGCGCGCGAGCCTCCCGACGAGTTCGAGCCGCCGGCTCTGCCCCTGCCGGTGAGTCGCTCGATCCGCTGGTCGGGGGTTGGGAGGAGAACAGATCTTCCCAGCTTGGCTCGTCTGCCACCGTTATCGTCTTTCGTCCGGTTCGACCACGACACCAGGCGGAATTCCGCGCGAGCGTTCGAGGTCAAGGGCGTGCTGCAGAATTATAACCGCGGCGACTTGGTCCACGACAGCACGCGACCGCTTGGAGTTGCGGCCGGATGCCTGCAGCGCGCGCGTCGCCGAGACGGTCGAGAGCCGCTCGTCGACCATCCTCACGGGAAGATTCGAGGTGGCGGCCAATCGGCTGGCAAACTCGCGGGCGTCCCCCGTCGACGCGGAGTCCTGCCCGGAGAGGGACAGCGGAAGCCCGACGATGATCTCCGTCGCCGATCGCTCACCCGCCTCACGCAGAATGACCTCCACATCGCCGCTGCCCCGTGGAACGGTCGCGACCGGGGTCGCGAGCAGTCCGTCCCGGTCGCTCGACGCGAGACCGATCCGCACTTTGCCGACATCGATCCCGAGCCGAACACCCCGACGCATTCGCTACCTCGGGAGCGCGGCCGAAATGGCCTCGAGAGCCGCGGGGATGGCCTCAAGGTTCGAACCGCCGCCCTGAGCGAGGTCGTCCTTTCCGCCGCCGCCTCCGCCGAGGATCCCGGCCGCCGTCTTGGCCAGCGCGCCGGCCTTTGCGTGAAGCTGACGTGCGGCCTCGTTGGTTGCGACGATCACGGCCGGCTTGCCGGCGACATCCGCTGCAAGAGCGACGACGAGCGGATCCGACCCAAGGCGACCGCGCACCGTCGTCACGAGGGTGCGCAGGTCGTCCGACGACTGCAGCGCGCCGACGTGCGTCACGAGGGCCGTGACCGAGCCGACCCGGCCGGCCTGTGCGAGCAGGGCAGGGACGCGCTCGATGAGCGCCGCTGATTCGAACTCGGCGATTCTCTTCTCCGCGGCCTTGAGGTTGGCAAGCAACTCCGAGATGCGAGCGGGAACCTGGTCGCGCGGCGTCTTGAGGGTCGAGGTCAACTCGCTCACAATCGCGCGCTCCGTAGCAAGGTCGCGGAATGCTTCGAGTCCCACGAGGGACTCGATGCGCCGGTTGCTCGACCCGACGGAGGTCTCGCTGATGACGTTGATCAGCCCGATCTCCGCACTGCGGGTGACATGAGTTCCTGCGCACAGCTCGAGCGACCACGGGCCACCGATCTCCACCACCCGGACGGTCTCCCCGTACTTCTCTCCGAACAGGGCCATCGCGCCGAGTTCGCGAGCCTCATCCAGCGGCATGATTCGGGTCGACACATCGAGGTTCTGTCGCACCGCGTTGTTGGCGATCTCTTCGA
>JAUZFY010000261.1 GCA_030840185.1 Microbacteriaceae bacterium
TAGCCAGCATGGCGGCTGCCGATGCGCGCCAGCCCGTGTGCCCGACGTAACTGTCGATCGACGTCGGTGCTCGTGACGGGTGAGATCCGGTCCGGCACCCCGAAGCCACGTTCAGGAAGGACGCCGCGGCTTAGGCGAGCGGCGCGAGCAGGCCGAGCGGGACGGAGTCGAATGCGAACTCCGCCCAGTCCCGGTACCCGCTCGCGCTCGGATGAAACAGGTCGCTCGCCCAGAAGGTTGCGGTGTAAGGCGGCGGCTTGGGGATGGCGAAGACCCGATTCATTCCTCGCACGGCATTGCGGGCGGCATCATCGAGGCTCGCAGCGTGCAGCGCGAGGTTCCAGCGCAGCGGATTGGCAAGGCTCGTGAAGCGGTCGAAGCGCGGTAGCAGCGAGACGAGGATGAGGGAATCCGGGCTTGACTCGCGCAACCGGTCGACGATGCGCCGCACATCGCGCGCGAAGGCGATGCGCGACCGCAGCGCGAGCGCGTCGTTGGCCCCGATGGTGAGGAACACGAGGTCGTAGCTTTCGCCGGTCGCTTCGCCGATGAACCGTTCGAGAATGTGGCGAGAGGTGGCGCCGTTTGCTCCGATCGACCTCCACTGCGTGCCGCGGCCCAAGCGCTCGTCAATCTGCCGGGCGAGGCTTCCGGGCAGTGCGTCATCCTGACTGTCCGCGCCCACCCCGGCCGCCGTCGAATCGCCGAGCACAAGCAAACGGAGGGGACGGTCGCCCTCGAGCGACCCGCGCCAGGGGAGCGCTGCGTCTGGGAGCCTGGGGATGGCGCGGCGGGCGAACCGAGCCTGGGGAATGAGAACGGGAGCGAGCGGCAGCGCGACGAGTCGGCTGAACAGATTCGGCCGCAATCCTCTCATCCACAGATGATAAGCGCTCGCGTGTCCGCGGACGGCAGTTCTCGGGCTAATTCGCCGTCACGCCGGAATGAGCACCTTCTCGAAGCAGAGCGAATGCTCCTCTCCCTCGTAGTAGCCGAAGTTGGGGATGCGAGTGAACCCCTCTCGCTCGTAGAACCGGATGGCCTCGGGCAACAGGTACCCTGTTTCGAGCACGAGCCGGCTCAAGCCGCGCTGGCGACCGTACTCCTCCAGCCGTTCGAGGATTGCTCGGGAGGCACCGTTCCCGCGGCTCGGCGGGATGACGAACATTCTCTTGATCTCTGCCTCGCGCGCCGCGAGTTGCCTGAGGCCGCCGCATCCGACCGGGCTGTCATCATCGTCGAAGGCGACGAAAAACACGCTGATGTCGTTGGCCGTCGGCGCGGGTCCCGGCTCCGAGTCGGGTCGCCCGTAGCGCTCATCGATCTCCGCGCGCTGGGCCTGCCGCAGCATGATCGCGGCTGGGTCGTCCCACCGGGTCTCCCGGACTTTCACCGACCCGTGAGCCTCTCGATGAGCTCGCGGTACCGGGCCGCAGTTCGTTCCACGATCTCCGGCGGAAGCTCCGGAGGCGTGCCGGTCTTTGACCAGTTGGCGGAGAGCCAGTTGCGCACGATCTGCTTGTCGAAGCTCTCGGTCCGGTTTCCGGAGGCGTAGGCGTGGGCGTCCCAGTATCTGGAACTATCGCTCGTCAACACCTCATCTGCGAGGGTGATGACGCCGTCCTCCCGGTTCGCTCCGAACTCGAATTTCGTGTCGGCGAGAATCACTCCTCTGGCCTCCGCGATGGCGGACGCGCGGGAGAAGATGTCGAGTGAGAGTGCGCGAAGCGCCGTCGCAATCTCCGCGCCGACGAGTTCGACGGTGCGATCGAACGAAATGTTCTCGTCGTGCTCTCCCATCGGGGCCTTCCAAGCCGGTGTGTAGATCGGTTGGGGAAGGCGGTCGCCGTCCCGGAGTCCGGCGGGCAGGGCGATTCCGCAGACGGTCTGCGACTCCTGGTATTCGAGCCAACCGGATCCGGTGAGGTAGCCGCGCACCACGCACTCGACCGGGAACATGTCGAGCGTTCGTGCGAGCATCGCGCGGCCGGCCACGGCATCCGGAATCAAGCCCTGAACGGTGTCGCCGCGCAGTTCGTGGTCGGCGATGAGGTGGTTCGGCACTCCCGTGAGCTGATCGAACCACCACAGGCTCAGGGTCGTGAGCAATTCGCCCTTGCCGGGGATGCCGGGGGACAACACGTGATCAAAGGCACTCACCCGATCGCTCGCGACCATGAGCACCCGCTCTGCCCTGTCGAGAGCCGGCACACCGGCCTCGATGTAGAGGTCCCGCACCTTGCCGGAGTAGGCGTGGCTCCAGCCCGGCAGTTCGAGGCTCATTCGGCGACCTCAAGGGCGATGTCGGAGCGGAATTGACCGCCCTCGAGGGAGATGGCCTCGAGCGCGAGGTATGCCCGAGACCGGGCTTCGGAGAAGTCGGCTCCCGTCGCAACTACGCTCAGCACGCGACCACCGGTGGCGACGAGCCGCCCCTCGGAGAGTGCGGTTGCCGCGTGGGCGATGCTGACGCCGTGGATCGCGAGTGCGGTCTCCAGGCCGGTGATCACCCGTCCGGTAATCGGCGTCTCGGGATAGCCCTCGCTGGCCAGAACGACGGTCACGGCGACCTCTTCGGAGAACTGCGGGCGGCCGAGTTGGCCGAGTTCCCCGCTTGCCGCGGCGAAGAGCAGCTCGCTCAGCGGGGTGATCAGGCGAGGCAGCACAACCTGAGTCTCGGGGTCGCCGAACCGGGCGTTGAACTCGATGACGCGGATCCCGTCGGCGGTCACGATAAGTCCGCAGTAGAGCAGGCCGATGAAGGGGGTCTGTTCCTCGGCCAGCTTGCGGACAGTGGGGAGCGCAACGGTAGCGATGACCTCGTCGACGAAGCCATCCGGCAGCCAGGGCAGCGGCGAATACGCTCCCATGCCTCCCGTATTCGGGCCCTCGTCATTGTCGCCGAGTCTCTTGAAGTCCTGAGCCGGTTCGAGGGGCAGCACATTGTGGCCGTCGCTGAGGAGGAAGAGCGAAACCTCCTGCCCGTCGAGGAACTCCTCAATGAGCACACTGCCGTGCGCGAGCCAGAACCGAGCGTGCTCGATGGCCGCGTCGCGGTCGCTCGTGACGAGCACGCCCTTGCCGGCGGCGAGCCCGTCGGCCTTCACAACGTAGGGCGCCCCGTAAGTGTCGAGGGCGTCGGCAACATCCGCGAGGCTGCCCACCCGCAC
The DNA here is from genome assembly GCA_030840185.1 of Microbacteriaceae bacterium. Taxonomy (GTDB): domain Bacteria; phylum Actinomycetota; class Actinomycetes; order Actinomycetales; family Microbacteriaceae; genus Lacisediminihabitans. The sequence goes on from JAUZFY010000261.1 coordinate 3,171, forward strand.
GGCGCCGCCGGTCGGAACGCCGGCCTCATCCATGATTCGCTTGGCGAAGGTCTTGCTG
>JAUZFY010000298.1 GCA_030840185.1 Microbacteriaceae bacterium
AGGCAAGGCGTTGATGATCGCGTGATCCTTGTGGATGACGCCGACCTTCGCCGCGCCGCCAGGGGATCCGATCTCGTCGAAGAACTCGACGTTCGCCTTGTAGTACTCGGACCACTGCTCGGGCACGTCGTCTTCGTAGTAGATCGCTTCGACGGGGCAAACCGGCTCGCACGCACCGCAATCGACGCACTCGTCGGGGTGGATATAGAGCATCCGGTCCCCCTCGTAGATGCAGTCGACGGGACATTCGTCGATGCACGCGCGGTCTTTGACATCGACGCACGGGAGGGCGATGACGTAAGTCACAGTCGGGTCGTTCCCTTCGGTTAAAGCTTGGATACCAGCCTATCTCGCGAAAAGGTGCCAGCTGCCGGCCAGGCGAGCGCGATCACCGTCAACACGAGCGGTCCGTACGTGAGCAGGTAGCCCGCGGTGTTGGCGGGCACGAGTACGGACCCGCCGTCGCTGGCCACGGAGAGCAGGGCGATCACGCCAAGGAGGCCAAGCGCCGCGCATCCGACGACGAGCCGTCCGGGAAACACCATTCGCAGTCCGGCGAGGAGCGCGGCGACAATCAGCAGCACAACGATGATTCCGACCGGGATGGCGTGGCCGCCGATCTGGGGGCTGAACTGGTGATTGACCACGGAAATGCCGCCGATCACCGCGCCGACCACGAAGGCGAGAAGGTAGCTCATGATGTGGACCCCGAAGCCCTGATCCTTCCACGGCAGCGCACCCGGTTCGACCTCGAGGCGACGGGAAAAGCCCTCCGCCGCCGCGATCGGCCGACTCGGCCCGCTCGAGAGCGCGAACCGGTTCCCCTCGACCACGACCTGGGTCCGGTACGCACGGAGGGCTTCGCGTTTGCGGGAGAGAACAGGGCCAACGTCTACGGTGAGGGCCGAGGCCACGGGGTCCTCGTCGACGACGAAGAACGGGACGGCCATCACCGCGGCCGCGCGTCGGGCCGCCTGGTGCGCCCGAATATGGTCCGGATGACCGTAGCCGCCGTTTTCGTCATAGCTGATCACCACGTTCGGTCTAACCAGGTCGATCACCGCGGCGAGGTCGGCCGCGACCTCCCCGAACTCGGCCGCGCAGAACGAGTCGTCGGTCAGCGAGTCGAGCGGCTCCGGACCGGTCGCGCCCCACACCATGCCGGAGTCGGTGTAGCGGCGGGGCGCCAGTTCGGGCCAACGTGCGTTCGCCGCCCCGAGAAAGCGATGGTCCGTGACGCCGAGCGCCGCCATCGCCCGCTCGAGTTCCGCCGTCCGCTGGAGCGCGAGCAGGTCGCCCTTGCCCTCGAGGTGCTTGAGGTCGGCGGGAATCACCTCACCAAGTTCCCCCCTGGTGCAGGTGACGACGGTGACCGACGCACCACGATCGATGAGGGTCGCGATGGTGCCGCCGGTGGTGATCGACTCGTCGTCGGGGTGCGCGTGGACGAAGAGCACGCGTTCGTTAGTTGACTGCACCCGCCGAATTTACCGCACCTGCCCGGCAGTTGCGGATGGACAACAGCGCGTGGTCGTGGGTACAGTCGACGTAGTTAGGTTAGCCTTACCTCTATTGAATAGAAATGAATCCTCGTGCTTGCAAACTTGCTCATCGGCCTTCGCGAGGGCCTCGAAGCGGCCCTCGTCGTCGGCATCCTGATCGCGTATCTGATCAAGATCGGGCGCCGCGATGTGGTGCGCCGCATTTGGCTCGGCGTCGGGCTCGCCATCGCTCTCGCCCTTGCCATCGGCGCCCTGCTCACGTTTGGCGCCAGCGACTTGAGCTTCGAGGCGCAGGAGACCATCGGGGGTAGCCTCTCGATCCTCGCCACCGGATTCGTGACCTGGATGATCTTCTGGATGCTGAAGACCTCGAGGAGCCTGAGCGGTCACCTCAGAGCCGGCGTGGACAAGCACCTCACCGGGGCCGGCTGGGGACTCGTTGCTGTGGCATTCCTCGCCGTCGGGCGAGAGGGAATCGAGACAGCACTCTTCATCTGGGCCGCGGTGCAGGCAACGGGGGCAACGACCTTCCCGCTTCTCGGAGCGGCGTTGGGCATCCTTCTGGCCATCGTTCTCGGGTATCTCATCTATCGCGGGATCGTCAGCATCAACCTCTCCAAGTTCTTCACCTACACGGGGCTGTTCCTCATCGTTGTCGCCGCGGGAGTTCTCGCCTACGGCGTCCACGACCTTCAGGAGGCCGGTGTCCTTCCCGGTCTCAATTCGCTCGCCTTCGACGTAAGCGAAGCCGTTCCGCCGGCGAGCTGGTACGGGACGTTGCTGAAGGGAACGATCAACTTCTCGCCGGCAACCACGTGGCTACAGGCGATCGTCTGGGCACTCTATGCCGTGCCGGTTCTCGTCATCTTCATCTCCAGGATCCGTCGGCAGAGCGGCACAACACCACAAACGGGCATCCCGCAGACCGCCGTCGCAGAGCGAGCACGATGATTTTGCGGGCCACCCGTTACGTCGTCGTCGCCGCCATTTCGGCCGCCGCACTCGTCTCGCTCAGCGCGTGCGTTCCCAACGCCCCTACGCGGGCGACGACGACCGCAGCCACGAGCATCAAGGTCACCAGCACCGCTTCGAAGTGCGAGGTCTCCTCCTCGAGCGCGCCGAGCGGGACGGTGAATTTCACGATCACGAACTCGGCGGACCAGGTTACCGAGTTCTACGTTCTGGCGAAGGACGGCGTTCAAATCATGGGTGAGGCCGAAAATATCGCGCCCGGCGCTCCGCGCACGCTCATCATTCAGCTGGGGCCGGGAGACTACTTCACCGCCTGCAAGCCCGGCATGGTTGGCACCGGAGTCGGGAGGGCCGCGTTCACCGTGACAAAGTCCGGGACGACGATCGAATTGACCGGTAACGCGAAGGCCCAGACCGCTGCGGCCGCCGCCAGCTACGTCGCCTACGTGAAGAATCAGGTTGCGCAGCTGGTTCCCGCGACCCAGAGTTTCGTCACCGCATACCTGGCCAGCGACACGACCACGGCCAAGTCCCTCTATCCCAACGCGCGAGGGTTCTACGAGCGCATCGAGCCGGTCGCCGAATCGTTTGGCCACCTCGACCCCGAACTCGACGCTCGTGAGGCGGATGTCGCGACGGGAGACCAGTGGACCGGCTGGCACCGCCTAGAGAAGGACCTCTGGCCGCCGGCAGCGGCGGATAAC
>JAUZFY010000332.1 GCA_030840185.1 Microbacteriaceae bacterium
TGCCGGAGAGGGCCACCACGGTCCAGACGAAGGTAACAATCCAGGTGAACAACCCGACGGCGAAGTTTACGACGAGTCCGTGTAACAGATACAACCAGCAGTGCGGGTTCAGCAGAGTGCTGAAAGCCTTCGACCAGAATCCGGATGTGTGGCTCCGATCCCACACCGGACCGCGAATCTCGGGTCGGCCCGAGCCCCGAAGTCGAGCGAGCTCGAGAGTGCCGAAGCCGCGGGCCGCGAACAGGGTCCCGATCACGATGAAGATTCCGATGAACGTCACGAGGGTGCCAACGCCGGTTGCGAGCCCGGTGATGAGGATGGTGAACGCCACAACTACGATCGGCAGAGTCGGGAGCAGGAAGCCAAGCTCACGCGGCACCGAACGCCACAGCCGTCCGTAGAGAGAGCCGGGCCGATCAGATGCGCTGGTCACGGGGTCCAGCGTGGCAGAGTCGGCGGTCGAAGTGGGGGCGTTAGTGCTGGTCATGGTCGTGTCCGTTCGGTAGGCCCGTGCGCCTGCAACGCTGCGGTCACTGCGACGGGGAGTCTCGTGACCCAAGCCTCATTCCGAAGGCGTCGCGTGCGACATCCGGCTGACACACGGCTTTCGGTGGGGATTACCCCCGTGCGAAGCGCGCTCAGCGTGCTTCAGCGACCGGGGACGCGCTTCGGTCGCTCACTCCGCGATCAGGTTGTGCGTCAAGCGGCCGCCGAGCATGTTCGCCGACACCGGCATCGACCGCACCTGCTCGGCGGAGGCGGTCAGCGGATCGAGGTCGACGACGCACAGGTCTGCCGCGTCGCCCACCGCAAGGCTTGCCCTGCCGTGCGAGGATGCCACGATCGCTTCCGCGACGGAAATCCGCTGCTCCGGATGCCACGGCGGGAGTCCGTCGCGACTGCGCCAGACGGCCGCAGCCATGGTTATCCACGGGTCAAGAGGCGCGACCGGAGCGTCCGACCCGAGGGTCAGAGTTGCTCCGGCGTCGAGGAGGCTGCGCAAAGTGAACGCACGATCCGTTCGCCCGGCCCAGTAGTGGTCGGCCACGTCTCGATCATCCATGGCATGCTCCGGTTGAACGCTCGCCGTGACTCCGAGGGCCGCGAACCGGGCGACATCCGCGTCGCGAAGCAATTGGGCGTGTTCGATGCGTCCGCCGATTCCCACTGTCGCGAACGCATCGAGGGCCAGCCGGTTGGCCTCATCTCCGATCGCGTGAACCGCGGGAAGCAGCCCGGCCGCCGACGCCAGGCGAAGCAGCGGCACGAGTTCGGACGAAGCGACGGTGAGCAAGCCGCGGGAGTCCGGTTGTCCCTCGAGTCCCGGGTATTCGTCCACACAGAATGCGGTGCGCGTGTTGAGCGACCCGTCCGTAATCACCTTGAACGGCCCGACGGTGAGGAGCCCGGACGTCCGATCGAGCACCTGACCGGTGGCCCGGCCGTCCCGAATTGCGGCATCGAGCCACTCGGGGTAGACGGCCGCCGCGACGCGCAACGAACCTGACCCGACTGCAATTCGCCGCGCCCAGATGCTCAGGTTGTCCGCCATCTCGAAGTCGACAATTCCGACGACTCCGCGGCGCGCCGCCGCTCGCGCAGCCTCGTCCACCCAACCGTCGAGAACCGCATCCGGCACGTCCCGCAGTCGCACGGTCACCGGGAACGCGTCGGCCTCACGAAGGATGCCAGTGGGATGGTCGCGGAACCCGAACCGTCTCAGCGCGGCGGTGTTGAGCCAACAGCAGTGCAGGTCGCCGCTCACGAGCACCACGGGAAGCCAACCTACGACCGCGTCGAGCATTGCCGCGGTCGGCGCATCGGACCAGAGCCCGTCGCGGAAGCCGAAGCCGACGAGCGGAAGCCCGGATTCGGGCGGCCGTGCGACGGCCGCGGCCGCCATGGTCGCCGCCGCTTCCGCGGACGATCCGGCGGCGGAAACGTCGACCCGGCGGCGCGCAAGTGCGTGTTGGCTCAGGTGCACGTGATCGTCCCAGAGTCCGGGAAGCACATGGCGGCCGTCGAGGTCGACGACCGACGGAAGGCCGCCGTCGGAAGCGCCAATCGCGATCGGGAGGCTGGCAGCGATAGGGAGATCAGCAGCGATCGCGAGGATTCGCCCCTCGCGAATGAGGACGTCGACCGGCTCGCCTCCCCCGATCCGGGCGTTCCGCAGCAGGGTCACGTGCTGGCAATCGGATGAACGCGACGCATCTCTTCGGCCAACGCCGGATTCCCATAGGTCGCGTCGTGTCCAAGGTGATGGAGGATTCGCTCGACCACCTCGCGCGATTTGTTCTGGCTGAGCTTCTGCCGAGCATCAAACCGGGTCACCTCGACACGGAGGCCAACGGTTCCGCGAGCGATCCCCCGCGCGGCGTGCTCGTCCATCGCGAGAGAAGCCGGTCGAGGCATCCGTTTTTCGAAGTGCTCGACGAGCCGGTCGAGCACCGCGAAGTTCTCGTCCTCGGAGAGGATCTGCGGGATTCCGTACAAGTGTGCGGTCACGTGATTCCAGGTCGGCACGAACGCATCGTTCTCGTACCAGCTCGGCGAAATGTAGCCGTGCGGACCCTGGACGATCACGAGTATCTCGTTCTCGCCGATCTCGAGCAGCTCGTCATCGGGCCGACCGACGTGAGTGACGATGCTGATGCCGGCGGCGTCCTCCTCGAGCAACACCGGGTAGTGGGAAGCCACCAGGCCGGCCCCCGTGTTCGCCACGATGGTCGCCCACGGATTCTGCCGGATGAGTCGTTTGACCTCGTCCGGATCTTCGAGCAAAAAGCTTGGCGTCTTGCGCATGGCTCTATTGTGGCTC
>JAUZFY010000348.1 GCA_030840185.1 Microbacteriaceae bacterium
CAACGGGCTCCCGAGAAACGGACGCGGAATCGCGTTTGGCGACGAGCGCCGCGTGGGTCGGCCCATCCGGAACGCGAGCGGGACGGTCCTTTGCGAACTCCTTTCTGAGCACCGGAATGACCTCCTCGCCGAGGATGTCGAGCTGCTCCAGAACGGTCTTGAGCGGGAGCCCTGCGTGGTCCATGAGGAACAGCTGACGCTGGTAGTCCCCGAAGTGCTCGCGCATTCCCGCGTACCGGTCGATCACTTGCTGCGGACTGCCGACCGTGAGCGGCGTCTGCTCGGTGAATTCCTCGAGGGTCGGGCCGTGGCCGTACACCGGGGCGTTGTCGAAGTACGGGCGGAACTCATTGACCGCGTCCTGCGAGTTCTTCGCCATGAACGCCTGGCCGCCAAGCCCGACAATTGCCTGATCTGCGGTTCCGTGGCCGTAGTGCTCGAACCGCTCACGGTAGTAGCCGATGAGGCGCATATAGTGCTCCTTCGGCCAGAAGATGTTGTTGGCGAAGAATCCGTCACCGTAGAACGCGGCCTGCTCGGCGATTTCTGGCGAGCGGATGCTGCCGTGCCAGACGAACGGCGGGACACCGTCGAGCGGACGTGGCGTCGAGGTGAAACCCTGAAGCGGCGTGCGGAATTTGCCCTGCCAGTCGACGACGTCTTCGGTCCACAGGCGGTGCAGGAGCCCATAGTTTTCGATCGCGAGCGGAATTCCGTCACGAATGTCCTTGCCGAACCACGGGTAGACCGGGCCGGTGTTGCCGCGGCCCATCATGAGGTCGACGCGGCCGTCGGCCACGTGTTGCAGCATGGCGTAGTCCTCGGCGATCTTCACCGGGTCGTTGGTGGTGATCAGGGTCGTGGCCGTGGAGAGAATGAGCTTCTCGGTTTTGGCCGCGATATAGCCGAGCATCGTCGTCGGGCTCGACGGGATGAACGGCGGGTTGTGGTGTTCACCGAGCGCGAACACCTCAAGGCCGACCTCTTCGACCTTTTGCGCGATGGTCAGGATGTCTGTGATGCGCTGGTTCTCCGACGGCGTCTTTCCGTTGGTTGGGTCCGCCGTGACATCTCCGACGGTGAAGATTCCGAACTGCATTCTGCCCTCGCCTTTTTCACTTGGATTATTGCCTGTTTTTCATGCGTTTGCATGCACTACAACGCGGGCGGCCACAAGATATTCCCACCGCAAGCAACTAGCCAGCGAGATCGAGCCAGCGGGGAATTGGCGGGCAACGCTGTTCGAGAAACGACAGTGGGCCGGGCGCAAGCCCGCGCTGCCACACGACCTGGTAGGGATGCCAGCTCGGCGGTTCTATTCCCTCGGTCGGCTGGGCCGCCCTGGGCGGTGGCCTCGGCGAGGGCATTCCGATCGAAAGGAGGCAGGTGCGCACGGTATCCCTCCGGTATTCGAACAGTTCCTTCCGCTGCGAGGAGCTCAGATAGGAGACCACTTGAGACTCCGACGGGTACTGAGCCGAGCACGTGAAGCTGAGGCGTGCGAAGTCCAACGGAGAAACATTGGGACTGTACGGAAGCCCGTTGTCGACCCAGGTCGAGTGGATGCCGTTGAGCCGAAGACAGCGCACGAGAACCGTGGGGCGATCGTGGTCGGGGACCGTGCGCACGAACCGGACCCGTGGTGGATCAGCGTTGGGATACGCGCGCTCGACCTTCGCCCAGTCGTGCCGAAGAATCGACGTGCGAATCTCCGACCGCTGACGCTCGCTCACCGGATGGGAAGGGCCGGCGGTCGCGCACCCCGTGAGCATCGCCGCGAGCACCACGATGAACAGGAGACGGCTCTGGCGCTTCACCACGACCGGCCTCTAGTTTGCCCCGAGGTTGAGCCACGTAGGGACCGGTGGGCAGCGATGTTCGAGGTACCGCAACACCTCGGGGCGGACCCCGCTCGTCCAGATCCGTTGATAGGGGTTCCAGCCGTCGAGCACGACCGCCTCCCTCGTCCGGGCCCCGGCCGGGTATGGCTGTGACGGCGCCCCGGCACTCAGAAGGCAGGGCCGCACGATGTCGAGATAGTAGCCGTAGAGGGCGCTGGCTTGCGTCTCATCGAGGAACCAGGTGACCTGCGACTGCGAGGGATGGCTCGCCTCGCACAGATAAAAGGTGACCGCGACATCCACCGGGGACTGCCCGGCGGAACTGCTGTACAGCACCTTGCCAGCCGATACCCGTGCCACGATGTCGACCGAACGAAGACACTCGATGACCACTTCGTTCCACGAGTGGTCCGGCACAGTGCGTCCCATGCTGACCCTCGGGCGAATCGCCTCCGGGTATTGATTCTCGACCTCTGCCCAGGTCAGGTCGAGAATGGACGACCGAATTGCTGCACGCTGTTCCGTCGACATGGGTGGAGGCGTCACCTGCGCACACCCGCCGAGCGCGATTACCGTAGCGAGTGACACCGCTGTTGCGCGGAAGGCAGTCGCGAGCGAGAACCGGTAAGAGACGGCCATTACCCAGTTTCTCACCGCAGCGAGCCGGGTGCCAGCGGTCTCTGCTCGCTGCTACCGGGTCAGGCCGATCAGCAGGTCCACGCGCAAGCCGTCGCGGGTCTTGACGACCTTTGCCGGGATTCGCACCTTCTCCCCCCGCATGTCAAGGCGGCTGAGCGCCTCGTCGACGACCGCCTCGAGTCCGCGTGGAACGGTTCCGACGACGCCGGTCACTCTGCTTCCCCCGAACAGCCGCACGACCATCGGCGCGTCGGTGCGCTCGTCCTCAACGCTGCGGCGGGAGATCGCCGTCTCGAGCTGCGTCTCACCGGCCTCGACAATCTTGGCGATCTCGTCTTGGTGCGGGTCACTGTCGGCCAGCCGCAGGGTGACACGGGCATTGGACGGAGTGAGGTTGTATCGGTATTGCTTGAGGGATCCGGCACCGCGGTCCCCCTTCCGCAGCGCGTCATCCACACCGCGTCGATTCCATAGGGCCATGGGTGAATGCTACCGACGATTGACACCAGTATCCCCGGGGCGCACGGGGCGACGCGCCTGTTGCTGTGTGGCCGCGTCGTCGACTGTTGCCGCGTGCGCGTCGCTCATCACGCGTCAGGCGGCGTCGCTCGTCAGGTAGGTGCTTTCGCGCGAGGAGTCCCTCAGGTGGCGACCCGACGCTTCTCGCACAGGAGCGAGGCGGAGCTTTGGCGGCGCACCAAGCACAGTGCCATCCGGGATCTGCGCGTCGGACAGGATCCGCACGCCGCCGGCGATGCTGGAGTGGGCACCGATTCGTGAATGGCTGCCGATTCGAACGTCCTTTCCGATCACGGTCTCCCGACCGACGTGCACGTTCTGGCCGATGGATACCCGTTCTCCGAGAACTGCGCCCTGATCGATCCAACTACCGGATCCGATCGAGCAGTTGTCGCTGACGCGCGCGTCTGCCTCGACGTACGCCGAAGCTGCCACGAAGGTGCTCGCTTGCACTCGCGCCCTCGGGGACACGAATCCCCGGCCGTTCATGTGGTGCTGGTACTTGAGAACGGTGCCGTTCTCAATCTCTACTTCTTCGTTAACTCGTCCCACTGCGACCTCTTTCTGTTGCCGCGGATGCCGCGAGATTGAGCATCCGATTCACTAAACAACCGGATGAGGCCAGTAATTCCCAAGCTCAACTCTCATCGGCCTTGTTAAAGAAAGATCGGCCCGCCCCGTATACGGGGCGGGCCGTCTGAGCCAGATCGCGATCGGGCGCTGCTGCTGCTCGACGTGGTCGCCTTGGCGACCACAACGAGAAACTAGCGGCGCAGGCCGAGACGCTCGATGAGCGTACGGTATCGCGTGATGTCGATGTCCTGCAGGTATCCCAGCAGGCGACGACGCTGACCAACGAGCAGAAGCAGGCCACGACGTGAGTGGTGGTCGTGCTTGTGCTCTTTCA
>JAUZFY010000026.1 GCA_030840185.1 Microbacteriaceae bacterium
CAAGCGAGCTGGAACGAGGCAGCACCACGTCGGCGATGTGGCGCTTGCCGGCCACGACCTCTTCGACGCGCTCATCTATCGTGCCGGGACATACCAGGCGGTGTGAGATCACCGTGCGGCTCTGTCCGATGCGCCACGCCCGGTCGCGAGCCTGGTCTTCGATGGCGGGGTTCCACCAGCGGTCGTACAGCACGACGTGGTTCGCGGCCGTGAGGTTCAGGCCGGTTCCGCCCGCGGTCAGCGACAGGACCAGCGCCCCCGCGCCTTCGCCCGTCTGAAAGTCACGGACAAGGCGATCGCGCGCGCCGCGAGCGAGGCCGCCGTGGTAGCAGGCAATCGGAATCCCTGTGGTTTCGGAGAGATGGGCGGCGAGCCGTTTTCCCCACTCGGCGAAGTGCGTGAAGATCAGCACTCGTTCGCCCGCGGCGAACACCGCCTCGACGAGCTCCTCGAGTCGGGCGAGCTTCCCCGAACGCCCTGCGAGCGGACGGCCATCGTCCTGGTACGCCGCCGGGTGGTTGCAGATCTGCTTGAGCGCAGTGATCGCGGCCAGCACTGCACCCTTCTGAGGTTCGCGGTCCGCGCCGGACGACGTCGCGATGAGCGTGTCGAGGACGGCCTGGTACAGACCGATCTGCTCGACGGTCATCCTGCAGTGGTCGAGTTCGTCGATCCGGTCCGGAAGCTCCGCGGCCACCTCCGGCTCGCTCTTCGTGCGGCGGAACACGAGGATGCCGTTGAGCGCGCGCAGGGCGGCCTCGCCTTCGCCGGCCAGCTGCGCGATGAACGTTGGTCGTGCTCCGACGAGACCGGGGTTGCAGAAGTCGAGGATGGACCACAGATCACCGAGGCCGTTCTCGATCGGTGTGCCCGTGAGCGCGAGCCGCGTGCGGGCCGGAATGCGGCGAAGCTGCTGATGGGTGTCGCTCGCCGGATTCTTGATCGCTTGGGCCTCATCGAGGATCAAGCGCCGCCACGACAACTCGGCGAGCGCCTCGACATCGCGTACGGCAGTGGCGTAGGTCGTGATCACGATGTCGGCCTCGGCCACTTCGGTAGCGAGCTCCGCTGCGGACGCGCGGGTCGCCCCGTGATGAATCACCGTTCGAAGTCCGGGTGTGAACTTCGCCGCCTCCGCTTCCCAGTTGCCGACCACTGCGGTGGGGGCGAGCACAAGCACCGGTCCTTCCCCCGCGGTGCGAGCCAGATGGGCGAGCACCGTCGGGGTCTTGCCCAACCCCATGTCGAGCGCGAGGCAACCCCCGAGGTCGACGGCGTCGAGGAAACCGAGCCAGCCGAGCGCCTCAGCCTGATAGGTACGCAGCTTCCCGACGAAGCCGTCAGGCGCGGCCACGTCGGTGGTGACGGCAGCCGCTTTGTCGAAGAGGTCAGCGGCCCAACCCGTGCCCTCCACGAACAACCGCTCGCCGAGCGGGGAACCTTCCAGACCGACGGCGTGCCGCAAGATCTCGGCACCGGTCAACCGCGTCTTCGATGCTTGTTCTGCGAGCGCGGCCGCGGCTTCCTTGAGGTCGACGCGGTCGAGTTCGACCCACTTACCGCGCGATTGCACGAGCGGGCGCGCTTCAGCCGCGAGGCGCACAACATCGTCGGCGGTCAACTCGACATCGTCGAAGACCGCGGACCATCGCACGTCGCTCAGTTGCCGCGCTCCGACCACCGCGTCAGCGACGGGTGCGACGAACATACGCAGCCCGGGCTTCGGCTTCCGGCGCGACAGCGCGGGAACACGGACTTCGAACCCGGCCGCCTGCAGCGACTCGCCCGTGCGGGTCATGAGCTCCCAGGCTTCATCCGTGCTCAGGTACACCTGGCCTCGTCGCAGCGCGCCCGGACGCTGAAGCTCCGGCAGCAGCCGCTCGAGCCGAATCAACTCATCAGCCACCGGCTGGGTGGACTTGGTCGCCGACAATGCCACCTCCACGTCGACGAGCGCCCGGTTCGGTCCTGGACCGAGTACTGACAGGAACCACGCACCGCTTCGGTCGGGAGGGTCGAGTTGGACAACGAGTCGAGGTCGGGCCGCGCTCATCACGGGCCTCGCCCATCGGAGGAGCCGGTTGGCGACGTCGGAGCCGGCCCCTGCCGGAGCGGTGAACGACGAGCCATCGAGGCGCGTGGTGATGGACTCTGCAACATCGGCCGTGGTGCGGACCGTCGGTGGTGGCGCGGGCAGTTCGAGCATCGCGGCGGCCTGGGCGACGACGGCGTGTACCACCGCGCCGAAGAGGTCCGCAACCAGCGTTCGCGAGGTCAACGACGGAGGCGCCATCACTCTCACAGGGCCAGGCATTGTTGCGGCGAACTTGTCCAACGTCGCGTTCCCTACGAGCGCGGGCCGCCACCGCACTGCCAGGTCTATCGACCGCTCCCCTCGCTTCGTCGTCCGCAGGGTTGGCACAACTGCGCCTTGCGCGACCTGGCGCACTGCGGCGATCGCGAGGTGACCGATCCATCGGACGCTCGCACCCACTCCCTCACCATCGAGCCCCCCACCGACAGCCACGAGCCAACCGAGCGCGTCGGCGATCGGAATCGACACGGCCTCGCAGAGGATGCCGTTGGGCAGCGGTACCCCACGATGGACGCGCCACCCGAGCGCCGGACCACCGAGACCCTCGAGACGGTCAGCCAACTCCTCGTTGGTGGCGGGTGGACCGGTCGGGCCGGCAGCCCACACCACCACCTCATCCTCCGCCCAGGACGCCTGCAACCGGACACCTTGTTCCTCGACGACCTCGACGAACTCGACTGCGCGAGGAGCAGGCTCGTCATGACCATGCAGCCGGTCGTACACACTCCGAAGGCCTTCGAGTTCCTCCGCGAAATCCGCGATGACCTGCGCTCGCTCCGGACCGGTGAGCCCTTGGACGGACTCCAGCCGGGTCTGTGTGTCTGCGAGCAGCTCGTCGACAACACGAGAACTACGGCGATCAGCGTCGATCAACTCGAACTGGTCGTCCGAAGCCCTGCCCTCAGCGGCAGCCCAGATGGCGGCCTCGAGGGCTTCAGTTTCGTTGTTCTTATTCAAGAATGAGGCGCTCCTGGCACCGGCTCACACGTCCGCTCGACGGAGAGGCATCCGATGTGGCATCGAACAAGCGGCTCCGGACCAGAACCGACTCACCGCCATGAATCACAGGCGGGACGCCGACATCCACTCTACCCCGTCAATCGTCGAGGACCGACAAGTCGAGCTCGCGAAGGCGCACCGGGTCGGCGAGTACATCGATCTCGAGGATTTTCCCGCCTACGACCGTGAAGCCGAGGACCGCAAACGGCTGTCCCCCGGGGGCCGTGACGATGCCCACGGCTCCGTTGACGAGCGCCGGTCGTCCGAACTCGGCAAACCGTCGGAAGCTGAGTGCCTGCTCGGCCACGGCCCGAGCGCCGCGGACTTCCCTGGATGCGCCCGTGGGACTGGCGCCACGATCGGCTCGGAGCACGACGTCGGGGTCGAGCACCGCGACGAGCGCATCGAAGTCTCCGTCGCGGGCGTGATCATCCTGTCCTTCCTGCTGCTGCTCGCCGTGTTCCGATCCGTGCTCGTCGCGGTCAAGGCGGGAATCATGAACCTGCTGTCGATCGGGGCGGCCTACGGCGTGATCGTCGCCATCTTCCAATGGGGTTGGCTGAGCGACATCGTCGGCATCGGTCGGCCCGGGCCGATCGAGTTCTGGGTT
>JAUZFY010000062.1 GCA_030840185.1 Microbacteriaceae bacterium
TAGCATGAAATGAAGATAAGGCGCCGCCACTGAGGAGCGAGCGACATGTTCGAGAGATTTACCGACCGAGCCCGACGCGTTGTCGTGCTGGCGCAAGAAGAAGCCCGCATGCTCAACCACAACTACATCGGCACCGAGCACATCCTGCTGGGGCTCATCCACGAAGGCGAAGGTCTCGCCGCCAAGGCGCTCGAGAACCTCGACATCTCGCTCGTCGCCGTCAGGGAACAGGTCCAGGAGATCATCGGCCAGGGGCAGCAGGCCCCCACCGGCCACATCCCCTTCACGCCGCGCGCGAAGAAGGTTCTCGAGCTCAGTTTGCGCGAGGCCCTTCAGCTCGGCCACAACTACATCGGTACGGAGCACATTCTGCTCGGCCTCATCCGTGAGGGTGAGGGTGTCGCGGCGCAGGTCCTCGTCAAGCTCGGCGCGGACCTCAATCGCGTGCGCCAGCAGGTCATCCAGTTGCTCTCCGGATACCAGGGTAAGGAGCAGGTCGCGGTGGGCGGCGAAACACAGCAGGGTGCACAGGCGGGCAGTCAGATTCTCGACCAGTTCGGTCGCAATCTCACTCAAGCGGCTCGCGACGGAAAGCTCGATCCGGTAATCGGGCGCGAAAAGGAGATGGAACGGGTCATGCAGATCCTGTCCCGTCGTTCCAAGAACAACCCGGTGCTAATCGGTGAGCCCGGTGTTGGAAAGACAGCCGTCGTGGAGGGCCTTGCCCAGGCGATCGTGCGCGGTGACGTGCCGGAAACACTCAAGGACAAGCAGCTCTATACGCTCGACCTCGGTTCGCTCATCGCCGGCAGCCGCTACCGCGGTGACTTCGAGGAGCGCCTCAAGAAGGTGACGAAGGAGATCCGCACCCGCGGCGACATCATCACCTTCATCGACGAGATCCACACCCTCGTCGGAGCAGGTGCCGCGGAAGGGGCAATCGACGCCGCATCCATCCTCAAGCCGCTGCTCGCCCGTGGAGAACTCCAGACCATCGGTGCCACCACGCTCGACGAGTACCGCAAGCACTTTGAGAAGGATGCCGCGCTCGAACGTCGCTTCCAGCCCGTTCAGGTGCACGAGCCATCCCTCGCCCACACCATCAACATCCTCAAGGGACTCCGCGACAAGTACGAGTCGTTCCACAAGGTGTCGATCACGGACGGAGCTATTGTGGCCGCGGCCAACCTGGCCGACCGCTACGTCGCCGACCGGTTCCTGCCGGACAAGGCGATCGACCTGATCGACGAGGCCGGTGCCCGGTTGCGGCTGTCGATCCTGTCCGCTCCGCCGGAGCTTCGCGAATTCGACGACAAGATTGCCGCCGTCCGCGCGCTCAAGGAGGGCGCCATCGAGGACCAGGACTTCGAGAAGGCCGCTTCGCTTCGTGACGAGGAGAAGAAGCTGCTCGGCGAGCGCCTGCGTCTCGAGAAGCAGTGGAAGAGCGGAGAGGCCGGCTCGACCGGCACAGTGGACGAAGGGGTCATCGCCGAGGTCCTCGCCGCGGCAACCGGCATCCCGGTCTTCAAGCTCACCGAGGAGGAGACCAGCCGCCTCGTGTTCATGGAGAAGGCGCTACACCAGCGCGTAATCGGCCAGGAGGAAGCCATTTCGGCCCTGTCCAAGACCATCCGCCGCACCCGCGCCGGACTCAAGGACCCGAAGCGCCCGAGCGGTTCGTTCATCTTCGCCGGTCCGACCGGTGTCGGTAAGACGGAGCTTGCCAAGGCTCTCGCCGAGTTCCTCTTCGACGACGAGGATGCCCTGATCTCCCTCGACATGTCGGAGTACGGCGAGAAGCACACGGTCTCTCGACTGTTCGGTGCCCCTCCCGGGTTCGTCGGCTTCGAAGAGGGCGGTCAGCTCACCGAGAAGGTGCGCCGCAAGCCGTTCTCCGTCGTGCTGTTCGACGAGATCGAGAAGGCTCACCCGGACATCTTCAACTCGCTGCTCCAGATTCTGGAGGAGGGGCGTCTTACCGATGGCCAGGGTCGCGTCGTCGACTTCAAGAACACGGTGATCATCATGACCACCAACCTCGGCACGAAGGACATCACGGGAACCCCGATCGGGTTCACGTCGTCGACCGACACGTCCACCGGCTACGACCGGATGCGCGGCAAGGTCGTCGAGGAACTGAAGAAGCACTTCAAGCCCGAGTTCCTCAACCGTGTCGACGAGACCATCGTGTTCCCGCAGCTCACGCAGCCGGAGCTCCTGCAGATCGTCGACCTGTTCATCAAGCGGCTCTCGGATCGTCTGCTTGACCGCGACATGACCGTTGAGGTGGCGCTCGCCGCTAAGGAGCAGCTCATCAAGGTCGGGTTCGATCCGTCGCTCGGGGCACGGCCACTGCGCCGCGCCATCCAGCACGAGGTTGAGGACAGGCTAAGCGAGCGGATCCTGACTGGCGACCTGAACGCGGGCGACCACGTTCACGTCGACTACGTCGCAGATGAATTCGTCTTCAAGACCGGGCGCCAGCCTGGCCGCGAGGCACTCGAAGAGATCGCCGCGCTCGAGGCGTAAGGCAAGCGATCGGTGAGGGGCGACGGGGAAACCCGTCGCCCCACACCGCGTTAACCGGCTCCCGTCGATTCAACACACGGTTCTCCTAAAGGATGTTGTTCAGATTGCTTTGAGTAGGCTCGTACGGGCCGGAGTTGCATCACGGGATGCGATACCTCCGGAGAAACGAGTGTTGCGACCATGGCCGAAGCGGGATTTTCGGTTCGGGCCGCGCGCACAAGCGACGTGCCCCTGATCCGGGCCCTGATCGAACCGCTTGTGCAGCGCGGCATTTTGCTGGGCAAGGATGCCGTCGTGTTCTACGAGGCGATTCAGGAATTCCGGGTCGCCGTCGACGCCAACGGTGAGGCCATCGGCTGCGGGGCGCTTCACGTGATGTGGCAGGATTTGGCCGAGGTGCGCACCCTCGCGGTCACCGAACGATGGCTGCATCGGGGGGTCGGTCACGCGCTCATGGAGCGGCTCGAGGCGGATGCCAGGGAGCTCGGCCTCAGCCGGCTGTTTTGTCTGACCTTCGAGGTGCCATTCTTCGTGCGGCACGGATTCGAGCCGATGGCCGAGCAGCCGATCGACCCCATCGTGTACGCCGAGTTGCTTCGGTCGCCGGATGAGGGCGTTGCCGAGTTCCTCGACCTGGCGCGGGTGAAGCCAAACACCCTTGGTAACACTCGAATGTTCAAGTGGCTGTAGCCTGCGAGACTCCGCAGACACGGCCCGCAATCCCGGGCAAAACCCGCTGAGCTGGTTAGCCTTGGCGCATGTCGACATTTCGCACTCCTGTCGGCCCCCAGCCACCTAACGTGTACTGGCGCCGCAGGCTCTTCGTTGCACTCGGCGTGCTCGCCGTCATTGTCATCGTGATTCTGATCGTCGGGAAGCCGGGCCAGTCGGGATCCGGTGCGACGCCGCACGACACCTCGAGCGCAAAGCCGAACGCGACCCAATCGGCGCCGCCGAAGTCATCCGTCACCCCCTCTACCGCGACTACGGCCTGCGCGCCCGCGAACGTCAAGCTCGTTCCGGTGACCGACAAGGTGACCTACGCGGCTAACGAGAAACCGATGATCAGCATGACGATCACCAACACCGGACCGGCGAGCTGCTCAATCAACCTCGGGTCCACTCAGCAGGAACTCATAATCACGAGTGGCACTGAGCAAATCTGGGACTCAAAGGACTGCCAGACCGCGCCCGTGGACACCCAATACACGCTCAAGCCGGGCGTAGCCGTTCCCACTACTCCGATTGCGTGGGACCGCACGCGGTCATCCACGTCGACCTGTTCCGCCACCAACCGCCCGGCGGTCTCGGCGGCCGGGGCGAGCTACCACCTCTCCGTGAAGGTCGGCACCATCACCTCGAAGAATTCGGCGCAGTTCATCCTCAACTAGCACCGCACCTCCCGCCGTTCCTCCCGCCGCTTTTCTCAAAACGCAGGAGATTCACCAGCGGATGACGTGACGTCAACCGTTGTGACCGCTTCGGTGGTGAAACTCCTGCGTTTTCGGCGATGCTGGGAAATTGCGCGCACGAAACGCCGCGCCGAGACGAGCGCGCCCCAGCGGGATACCGCCGTCGGTCAGAAGGCTGGAACGTCCGCCTGCTCGACGACGGAGGTGGTGAACGCCTTGCGCATCGCCTGGCGAAGGTGCCCGAGCTCCACGTCGATCACGGTCGTGAATCCGAGCCGACGGGCCTCCGCGTCGCGCTGTTTGGCCTGCGACACGGCCCGGATCTCCCCGGCGAGGCTGATCTCGCCGACCGCGGCCAGCCCGTTTCCGAATGCCTTGTCGCTGAAGGCGCTCGCGATGGCCAGCGCGATGGCGAGGTCGGCCCCGGGCTCGGTGAGACGGATGCCGCCAACCGTTGAGACGTAGACGTCGTGTTCGCTCAGCTTCATCCCGGCCCGCCGCTCGAGCACCGCGAGCAGCATCGCGACGCGCGAGGAGTCGACACCGTTGGTGACTCGCCGCGGATTCGGTGCGGTGGTCTTGACCACGAGAGCCTGTACCTCGACCGGGAGGGAACGCCGGCCCTCCACGGCAATTGTCACGCAGGTGCCGCTCACGGCGATCTTGCCGCGGGACATGAAGAGTCCGCTCGGATCGGCGACCTCAGCGATGCCGTCGCCGGTCATCTCGAAGCATCCGACCTCGTCCGTCGGTCCGAAGCGGTTCTTGTGGGCGCGGATGAAGCGGAGCGAGGTCTGTCGGTCACCCTCGAACTGGCAGACGACATCCACGAGATGCTCGAGAAGCCGTGGGCCCGCGATCGAGCCGTCCTTGGTGACATGACCAACGAGCAGCACCGGAAGGTTGCGATCCTTCGAGACGCGGATGAGTGTGGAGGCAACCTCCCGTACCTGCGACGGGCCGCCGGCCAGACCGTCGATGAGGGAGGATGACACGGTCTGCACCGAGTCGACGATGAGCAGTTGGGGCTTGACCTCGTCGATCTGGCCGAGAATCGTCGCGAGGTCCACTTCCGCCGCGAGAAATAGCAGCGGTTGGAGCGCACCGGTGCGCTCGGCACGCAGTCGCACCT
>JAUZFY010000078.1 GCA_030840185.1 Microbacteriaceae bacterium
CTTCGCGGCAGGAGTCTCGGGGGCCGGAGTCTCCTTGGCGGCCGGAGCCGCCTTCGACGCCGGAGCCGCCTTCGCAGCCGCGGCCGGCGCCTTCGAAGCGGCGATCTTCGCTGCCGCTTCCGGTGCCGCCTGTGGGGCGGCCTTCGGAGCAGCTTCCGGCGCTGCCTGCGCAGCGACCTTCGGAGCAGCCGCGGGCGCAGCCTGCACGACGGGCGCAGCCTGCACGGACTCGACCGGTTCCTTCGCTGGCGCCTTTGTCTCGGCGGGAGCGGGCTCGGAGCGGAGCGGGGCAACCATCGGAGTGGACTGCACTACCTCACGCTCGGCGCGCGGCGGCTTCGTCACCTTCTTGGAATCTGTCTCGGCCTTGACCTCGGCCTTGGTCTTCAGCGGACCGATCACCATGACCATGTTGCGGCCGTCGATCATTGGCGTCGACTCGACGGTGCCGAATTCGGCAACGTCCTCCGCGAATCGCTGAAGCAAGCGAACGCCCTGCTCGGGGCGCGACTGCTCGCGACCGCGGAACAGGATCATGGCCTTCACCTTGTCGCCGGTCTTCAAAAAGCCCTCGGCGCGCTTGCGCTTGGTCTCGTAGTCGTGAACGTCGATCTTGAGTCGAAAGCGCACCTCTTTGAGGATGGTGTTCGACTGGTTGCGTTTGGCTTCTTTCGCCTTCTGCGCTGTTTCGTACTTGAACTTGCCGAAGTCCATGATTTTGGCAACGGGAGGCTTGGAATTGGGAGCAACCTCAACCAAATCCAAGTCGGCCTCCTGGGCAAGACGGATTGCGTCTTCAATGCGCACTACACCGACCTGTTCGCCGTTTGGGCCAACAAGTCGGACCTCCGGCACACGGATTCGGTCATTTGTACGGGGATCGCTGATGCGTAACTCCTTAGTCAGTTCTTCGTAACCAGAGCGCTCCGGCAGGGTGCCGCACTCAGACGAAGGAGGAGTTTTGCGACCCGGTGATTCCGATCAGCTCGGCACCAGGCGCAGTGCCCTCGACTCTCTGCCTGCCGATTCCCGGAGATTTCCAGCCGGGTCGCAACACGCAGAGGGGGCACCAACAACCCGGTAACCTTGAATAAGCGGTCAAGCGCGGGTGGGAGAATCTCCACTTTCGTTTCGGAACCATCACTGGTCTCGAAGCCAGCGTTCAGTGTAACACAGAGGAATCCCCCATGAGCCAGCAAGACCACACCGTGCCAGGCCACACTCACGAGAACGACGCGGCCCGCGACATCGCAGACGTTGCGGCCATCGAGGTGATCAACACCGTAGCAGTACACCTCTTGAGCGCGGCGGCGGTCAAGTGTGGCCTCGCCGACGACCCGCAAAACCAACTCGACCTCGATGAGGCCCGCAAGCTCATCAACGCCCTGGCCGGCCTGATCACCGCGAGCGCTCCCGACCTGGGCGACCAGCACGCCCGTGCGCTGCGCGACGGGTTGCGTTCCGTTCAGCTTGCCTTCCGCGAGGCATCCGTGATCCCCGACGCTCCGGGACTCGGCGCCGGCGAGAAGTGGACCGGCTCGGTCATTTAGCTCCGGCGTTCACGCCGCCAGAGACGGCGTTCGTCGCTAGAGCGACCGGTCGTTCTCGGCGCGGCCGTCGTTCTCGTCGCGGCCATCGGGCGGATCGCGCCGATCGCGATCGTCGAACAGGCTCGGCGGCTTCGGCGCGTTGCGCCGTCCCCTTTCGATGAGCACGAATCCGGTGACCATCCAGGCGAGGGCCACGATGAGGTACCAGGGCTGGGATGAGGCGCCGAGCAGCAGCCCGAGCAGGACGACGCCGAAGGCGATGTTCAACCAGAGGTAGACCGAGCGCACATTCATTGGTCACCCATGGCCCTCAGGATAGACCGGATCGGCTGGGTGGATCGCGGCGCCACCCGGCTCACCCGTCGACCGAGCTGAGGCGGATCCCCAGCGAGTCGACTCGAGCAGCGATCGCTTCGCTGTCGAGCCATCGTTGCTGCAGCCGAGCCAGCAGGGAGTCGAGCTCCGCCTGGTCGAGACCGGGGAGCAGCCCGAGATGCACGACAAGCTCCGGTCCGGCGAGCCGGGAATCCGGATCGCCCGCGTCGAGCAACACCGTGGACACCGCTGGCTCCGACTGCGCCGAGGCAAGGAAGGCATCGAGCAGGTCCGGGTCGAGATAGCTCGGCAGCCAGGGTTGCGACTGTGCAATTGCCCAGAGAGCAGGGCGGCGGATGGCGAACTCTGTATCGGAGGTCGCATCGAGCACCACGAGCTCGGTTCCGTCACCAGCCGCGGCGAGAGCGACCCGAACGGCGTCGGCCGGAATGGGCCTTGCCGCGGGATTCCAGCGCTGCATCGCCGCCACCGAACTGAACACCGGCATCACATCGCGGCCATCGGGCCCGGCGACCGTCACAATCGACAGCTCGGCACTCTTGTCGACGGTGTGACCGAAGTCGCCATCGCCGGCCTCGCCCAGTCGGGCGACGAGCGGGATCAACAACCGCGAGGCGCGAAACGCGTCAATCACCTCGGCCTCGCCCAGCTCCCGGGAACGAAAGCGGCGGAGCGCCTCGATGAGGCGCTCGGGGGCCGAGCCATCGTCATCCGACGACGAACTGTGCTCGAAATGCCGGCCCTCCCATGGCACACCCGCGGAGTCGGCTCCCGTCATCAGTTTGTCGCGACCTCTAGGGCTTCCGCGAGGGTGAACGCCTTCGCGTATAGGGCCTTCCCGACGATCGCGCCCTCGACGCCACTCGGCACGAGCCTGCGGAGAGCGGCGATGTCGTCGAGGCTGGAGATTCCGCCGGAGGCGACCACCGGCTTGTCCGTCCGTTCGGCGACGGTGCGGAGAAGCTCGAGGTTGGGTCCCTGAAGAGTGCCGTCCTTCGTCACGTCGGTCAGCACGTATCGCGAACACCCGGCGGCCTCTAGACGCTCGAGCACCTCGAAGAGATCGCCGCCGTCCTTTGTCCAGCCGCGCGCCGCGAGCGTCGTGCCGCGGACATCCAGCCCGACCGCGATCAGGTCGCCGTACCTGGCGATGACCTGCGCCGCCCATTCCGGGTTCTCGAGGGCGGCGGTGCCGAGGTTGATGCGGGAGGCCCCCGTCGCGAGCGCCGCCTCGAGGCTGGCGTCGTCACGGATTCCCCCGGAGAGCTCGACGAGCGCGTCCGAGCCGACTTCCGCGATCACCTCACGTATGACGGCGCGGTTGTCGCCCCGGCCGAAAGCCGCATCGAGGTCCACGAGGTGAACCCATTCGGCGCCCTGCGCCGTCCAGTCGGCCGCGGCGTCGACGGGATTGCCGTAGCTCGTCTCGCTTCCCGCCTCACCCTTGGTGAGACGAACGGCCTTGCCGTCGGCGACGTCGATCGCCGGCAGAAGGATCAGTGCCGGCGCGGGGGTGATGTTGGTCATTGGGTCATTCCTGGCGTGGTTAGAGACAAAGGGGTTCAGAGGGAGGTGATCCAGTTGGAGAGCAGGCGGATTCCGGGCTCCCCGGACTTCTCGGGATGGAACTGGGTGGCGGAGAGCGGTCCGTTCTCGACCGCAGCGAGAAATGGGGCGCCGTGCTCTGCCCAGGTGAGCCGGGGCTCTGGGAATGGCTTGGTCGTTTCCAGCGTCCACCGGCTCGCCGCGTACGAGTGTACGAAGTAGAAGCGCTCTCGCTGGATTCCGGCGAACAGGATCGAGTCGTCCGGCGTCGCCACGGTGTTCCAGCCCATGTGGGGCAGGATCGGCGCGTCGAGTTCGGTCACGACCCCGGGCCACTGTCCGAGTCCCTCGGTCTCCGTGCCCCGCTCGACTCCCCGATCGAAGAGCACTTGCATTCCGACGCAAATGCCGAGCACCGGCTTACTCCCGGCGAGTCGCTGGTCGATCAGGTCTCCCCCGCCAGCGGAGTTGAGCGCGGCCATTACCGCCGAGTATGAGCCGACTCCCGGAACCAGGAGTCCGTCCGCCGCGAGCACCGCCTTGCGGTCCGCGGTCAGTTGCACTCGGGCACCGGCGGCCTCGAGGGCCTTTGCCGCCGAGTGCACGTTGCCGCTGCCGTAGTCCAGCACGACGACGGATGGCTGACTCACGATTACAGCGCGCCCTTGGTCGACGGGATGCCGCGCACCCGATCATCCGGAGCGACGGCCTGTCGAAGGGCTCTCGCGAACGCCTTGAACTCGGCTTCGGCGATGTGGTGCGGGTCGCGACCGCTTTGCACTGTGATGTGAACGGTGAGACCCGCATTGAATGCGATGGCCTCGAACACGTGCCGCACCATCGAACCGGTGAAGTGTCCTCCGATTAAGTGGAACTCGAAGCCGGCCGGTTCTCCCGTGTGCACGAGGAACGGGCGGCCCGAGACATCCACAACCGCTTGCACGAGTGCTTCGTCCAGCGGCACGAGGGCGTCCCCGAACCGGGCGATTCCGGCCTTGTCGCCGAGAGCCTCGCGGATCGCCTTGCCGAGCACGATCGCGACATCTTCAACGGTGTGGTGGACATCGATCTCGGTGTCGCCGGTCGCTCGGACCGCCAGGTCGATGAGGGAGTGCCTCGACAGGGCGGTGAGCAGGTGGTCGTAGAACGGCACGGACGTGTGGATGTCGGAGGTGCCCGTACCGTCGAGGTCGACTCGCAGGTCGATGCTCGACTCGCTGGTCTCGCGGTCGAGGTGGGCGACGCGCGGGGTGCTCATGACTCAATCCTACTGATCGTGCGCAGGGCACTCAGGAACGCGCTGGTCTCCGCTCGGGTGCCGGCGGTCACCCGCAGGTGGTGCGGGATGCCGATGTCCCGGATGATGACATCCTGCTCGAGAAGCGCCTCGAACACGGCGTGCGGGTCGGCGACGCCGCCGAACAACACGAAGTTTGACCAGCTCGGCAGCACGGGATAGCCAAGTTTCGGCAATTCCTCGAGCAGGCGGTCGCGCTGCCCCTTGATGTCGTCAACCATGCGCAGCATCTCGGTACTGTGGGCGAGCGCCGCGATGGCCGCCGCCTGGGTCAGCGCCGACAGGTGATACGGCAACCGAACCAGGCGAAGGGCGTCGGCAACGGCGGGATCGGCCGCGAGATAGCCGAGGCGCGCACCGGCGAAGGCGAATGCCTTGCTCATCGTGCGGGAGACGATGAGGCGCTCGCGACCCTCGAGCAGAGACAGGGCGGTTTGCACGCCTTCCGGTGCGAACTCCGCGTACGCCTCATCCACCACCACGATGCCATCGGTCGCGTCGTACGCGGCGGCGATGGTCTCGAGCGAGAGCGGGGTGCCGGTCGGATTATTCGGCGAACAGAAAAACACGAGATCCGGCGTCGCCGTCTCGATCCAACGCACCGCGGTCTCCGGGGAGAGCTCGTAGTCGGCGTCCCGCTCCCCCGCTATCCACCGGGTTCCCGTTCCGGCAGCGATGATCGAGTGCATCGAGTAGGTCGGGGGGAATCCGAGCACGCTTCGGCCGGGGCCGCCGAAGGCCTGCAAAATCTGCTGAAGCACCTCGTTGGAGCCGTTCGCGGCCCAGATGTTGTCCCGGGTCAGCGAGTTTCCGAGATATCCGGCGAGGCTGTCCCTCAGCTCGGTGAATTCCCTGTCCGGGTAGCGGTTGACGCCCAGAACCGCCGCGGCAAGCGCGGTCACGATGTCGGTGGCCACGGCCTCCGGGATCGGGTGGGTGTTCTCGTTGACGTTGAGCCGCACGCGCACGTCCCTTTGAGGAGCACCGTACGGGGTGAGACCTCGGAGGTCATCGCGAATGGGGAGATCGTTGAGAGACACCACTTGTCAATGTTAGGGGCGCCGGCGGAACGTTACGTGCGCCCGCGGCGTGCGGATCAGTGGCCGTATT
>JAUZFY010000100.1 GCA_030840185.1 Microbacteriaceae bacterium
CAGCATCGCCAGTGGGCTGCCGCATCTGCCCGGGGTGGCTACCGGCACCGAGGTGCAGTCGGCGCTTCATCTCGGCCTGCGGTGGCAAAAGGCCTTTCCCGCCGGCTTGCTCGGCCCAGATTGGTTCTCGGCGATGTCCGGACCGTTCCCACTCGTCCGCTTCGTCGCCACCGGAGCGGTCAGCGCAGCCAACGCCCCGCACCTGCTCGATGCGGGTGCCGCGGCAGTGTCCTTCGGCTCCGCGTTCTCCTCGATGAGCATCGCAGCGCTGAGGGAATTGTCCACCCGTACCCCCGCCGACTGAGCTGCCGCTCCCGCCTCGCGCCTCGCCACCCGCGGTCCGAAAACGCAGGAGAATCACCAGCTACACATCACAACCTCGCGAAATAGCACCACTTAGTGGTGAATCTCCTGCGTTTTGGGTGGCACCCGGCGCGGGCGCCACCGTGTCATCCAGTGGCAGGCTCGCGACGAGCTACTGCCCGGCAGGCAAAGTGGTCGTGAATCGGTGCTGATATCTCGACGGCGGAATCTTCAAATGGGTGATGAACGCGCGACGCAGCGCCTCGGAGGTGCCGAATCCGGAGAGTTCGGCCGCGAGCGTCACACTGTGCCCGGCATCCAGGAGTGCCTTCGCCAGATCGAACCGAATCAGCTCGATGTACTTGGCCGGCGTGGTGCCCAGTTCCTCGTGAAACAGCCGGGTGAGGTGCCGCGGACTCACCCGGGCGCGTTCGGCGAGCGCCGGCACCGTGTACCTGGCGGTGGGATCCGCCTTCACGATGTCCACGACGAGGCGAAGCAGCGGCGTTCGCGGCGCTGGGCCCTGCAGGGAAGCCGAGAACTGCGACTGGCCTCCGGCCCGCTGCATGTACACCACGAGGGACCGCGCCACTCCCCTCGTCAGCGCCTGGCCGTGATCCTCCTCCAAAAGGGCGAGGGCGAGATCGATGCCGGCCGTCACCCCGGCGGAGGTGTAGGTGGTGTGATCCTTCACGAAGATCGCGTCCCGCTGCACAACGGTCGAGGGATGCCGTCGCGCCAGTTCCTCGGTGTGCTTCCAGTGCGTCGTGGCGCGCTTGCCATCGAGCAGACCGGCCGCGCCGAGCACGAACGCGCCGGTGCAGATCGATGAAATGCGCGACGTGTGCTCGGCGAGGTGAGCGGCAGCCCCGCGAAGCGGGGCACTCACCGGGGTGGAGGGGAACGGCTCACCACCGGCCACCAGAACGGTGTCGTACCGCGTGCTGCCGCCGACCGAATCGTCCACCGGAATTTTCATGCCGATGGATGTCGACACGTCACGTCCGCCGGCGGACAACATGTTGATGCGGTAATTGCCGCCCGACAGGTTCGCCTCGGCGAACACCTCCGCCGGGCCCGCAACGTCAAGCATTTTGACGCCATCGAACACCAGGATGCCGACCCGATGGGGCGCTGGGGTCACGGTGTTTCCCCCTTCTCACTGTCCGAAACCGTCCCATGTCCGAAACCGAGGGATTCATGGCCCGCAGCGCGGTTCCTGGCCCGAGTCAGACGAAGAGACTGATTGCAAGTAAATCATTGCGGGATGGGGAGGAACCGTGTTCCTCTCCATCCCGCACGACCGAAGGATCAGCTAAATGACCGAAACTATTGCCGGCGTACGCATCCCGGACAGCGCAGTCGCCCTCGCCGCGACCGAACTGGTTCGCGACACCTCCACCGAACTTCTGTACAACCACTCCCGCCGGGTGTTCCTGTTCGGCACGCTTCAAGCCACGGCGGCCGGCCTGTCGCCGGACCCGGAGCTGCTGTATGTGGCCGCCCTGTTCCACGACCTCGGTCTCGTGCCTCCGTACCGCGGCAACGACCAGCGCTTCGAGCTCGACGGCGCCGACGAAGCCAGAAAGTTCTTGACGTCAAACGGCATTTCTGCGAATGACGCGGACACGGTCTGGACGGCGATCGCCCTCCACACCACCCCGGAGGTGCCGTGGCGCATGGGCCCGGTCGTTGCGGCGACCACCGCCGGTGTCGAGACGGATGTGCTGGGAATGCGCCTCGGCAACATTGCGGAGAGCGACATGCGGGCAATCGTCGCCGTCCACCCGCGACCCGACTTCAAGCGGCACATACTCGAGGCCTTCACCGACGGGTTCAAGCACCGTCCCGACACGACCTTCGGAACCGTGAACGGCGACGTGCTCGAGCACTTCGTGCCCGGATTCCGTCACACCGATTTCGTCGACGTCATCCAGAACTCCGCGTGGCCAGAATGAGGCAGGCGGCACGGCGCACTCGCTAGCGGCGAAGCACGCGAACTTCCCACGGCCGCAGCGGAGAATCCACCGGTGCGGTCGGGTAGTTCGAGATGAGCGTTTCCGCGCCGCGCCAGTCCGCAAATTGCGCCACGTCGATGTGCGTTTCGGCGAAGTTTCCGAGAACCAGCAGTTGGGTGTCCGGCGCGGTACGGGTGTAAGCGAAGAGGGTCGGATGCTCGGGCTCTAGCAGTTTGAAGACGCCGTCGGTCACCGCCGGCTCCCGGTGACGAAGCTCGATCAGTGATCGATAGAACTCGAACACCGAACCATCCCGTCCCACCTGTTCTGCCGCGTTGATCTCGGTGAAGTTGGGGTTTGAGGCAATCCATGGCGTTCCGGTGCTGAAGCCGCCATTGCCTTCCCCCGACCACTGCATCGGTGTTCTCGCGTTGTCCCGCCCGACCCGCCGAATGTTCGACATCGCCTCATCGGCGGTCAGACCGTGCACCCCGGTCGCTTCGGAGTAGTACCTGAGCGACTCGATGTCACGAAGCTCGCTGACGTCGGAGAACGGCACGTTGGTCATTCCCAGTTCTTCGCCCTGGAAGATGTAGGGCGTGCCGCGTTGCAGGTGCAACACCGCCGCGAGCATGGTTGCTGATTGCACGCGGAAGGCCCCGGCGTCACCGAACCGGCTGACCACCCTCGGCTGGTCGTGATTGTCCCAGTAGAGGCTGGTCCAACCGGCCGCGGCAAGCCCGGTCTGCCAGCGACCGAACGATTGCTTGAGCGCGCGCAGATCAAATGGTCGACTCTGGAACTTCCCGGCCGGGCCGTGGTCGATGTCGACGTGCTCAAACTGGAACACCATGTCCACCTCGCGACGGGCGGGATCGGTGAATAGTGCCGCCTGCTCTATCGTGACGCCGGGCATCTCCCCGACGGTGAGATATTCGCCCGGACGCGCCGCGAACACCTCCTCGTTCATCTCCCGGAGGAACTCGTGAATGCGCGGCCCGGCGTTGTAATAGGGGGCACCATTTCCGTACAGCGCGCCGGGCAACGCCTCGGCGTTCGGCAGGGCGGGGTCCTTTGAGATGAAGTTGATCACATCCATCCGGAATCCATCCACACCGCGGTCCAGCCACCAGCGCATCATCGAGTACACGGCGCCGCGTACCTGCGGGTTCTCCCAGTTGAGGTCGGGCTGCTTGCGAGAGAAGAGGTGCAAGAAGTACTCGCCAGTCGCCGGATCGTACTCCCAGGCCGAGCCGGAGAAGAACGATCCCCAGTTGTTGGGTTCGGCGCCCGCCTCACCCCCGGTCATGCCGTCGCGAGGCTTGCGCCACCAATACCAATCGCGCTTGGGATTCGAGGTGCTCGAGGCCGACTCCCGGAACCAGGCGTGCTCGTCAGAGGTGTGATTGACGACGAGGTCCATCACCAGCTTCATTCCGAGGCGGTGAATGTCCGCCACCAGACGGTCGAAGTCGTCGAGGGACCCGAACACAGGGTCTATCGCCTGATAGTCGCTGATGTCGTACCCGTTGTCATCCTGGGGCGACGCGTAGATGGGTGACAGCCAGATGACGTCGACGCCGAGCGTCGCCAGGTACGGCAGGCGGGAAATGATGCCGTTGAGGTCGCCCAACCCATCGCCGTTCGAGTCGGCGAAGCTCCGCGGGTACACCTGGTACACAACGGCGCGCTTCCACCACTCCTCCGTGGGCGCGTCGACTCCGGACACCAGCGCGAATGATTCAGTCATCAGTTCCGTCCCGCGCCGCGGGTGACCGCGCGCTGAAGATATCCGTCGCTCAGAGCGTCGCAGCGAGCAGGGCCACGGTCACCGTTCCGCCCTTGGTGGATTGCTCACCGACCCGCTCGAAGCCGAGGCGGGCATGGAAGGCGAGCGACTCGGGATTCGGCGGATCGGTGTTCACCTCGCACGTCACCTCCGTCCGTCCCTCCGCTCGCGCGAGGTCGAACACCTCTGTGTAGAGCCTGCGGCCGACGCCGGACCCCCGGCGGTCCTCGTCTACGACGATGCGATCGATGTAGAGAAAGTCGGTGCCTCGCTCGTCGAAGTAGCGGTAGTTCTCGCTCGAATACGGGCTTCCCGGGCGAAAGCCGATGAGGAATCCGAGCAGGGCATCCGCTGGGTCGACCACGGCGAAGGTCAGGTCGGCCTGACCAATCAGCTCAGTCATGTGCTCCGCCGGGGTGATCGGGACGGCCGGGGCCGCCGCGTTATTCAGTTCGACGATGCGGGGAACGT
The DNA here is from genome assembly GCA_030840185.1 of Microbacteriaceae bacterium. GTDB lineage: Bacteria > Actinomycetota > Actinomycetes > Actinomycetales > Microbacteriaceae > Lacisediminihabitans. Next base: position 4,522 of record JAUZFY010000100.1, read on the forward strand.
CTGAAGCTGCGATCGGGCGAAGGGAGGTGTTCATCCCACCATTCTCGCGTCTCGAGAACGCCGAATCGTGCACTCGCCCCCTGCGGCGTTCCTCCGCCCGCAACTCAAAACGCAGGACATTCACCACCAATGGTCTCCATCGCGGCGGTTATGGATGGTTCCGTGGTGAATGTCCTGCGTTTTCGGTCAGCGGTGATCGGCCTCCGCGCTCACCCGAACCAGCACCTTGCCAACTGCGTTGTCCTCGACTGCACGGTGAGCATCCGCGGTCTGCTCGAGCGGGAAGTAGCGCACGGGCAGTCCCGCTGCTTCACCGACGGGAAGTGCTCCATCGGCGATCGCCGCGTTGATGTCGTCGCCCGCTTCGCGCAGGAGGTTCCAGCCGACGGTGTACAGCAACACAAACTGCAGGCGACTGTTGAGGCCCATGTTTTGGCGGATGTTCAGGGAGACCGTACCGTCGCCGCTGGAGGCGTAGGTGGAGATGGTGCCGCGCGGCTTGAGCACGTCGAAGTCGAGATTGGCATTCTGGTCGAGGGCCACCTCAACGATGAGGTCCACTCCGTCCGGCGCCAGGCTCCGCACCTGCTCCGTCGCGTCGGAGCTCCGGTAGTTGACTACGTGGTGGGCGCCGGCGGAGGTCGCGAGGGCGGCCTTCTCCGGCGAGCTGACCGTGCTGATCACCGTCGCTCCCGCCCAGCGGGCAAGCTGGATTGCGGCATGGCCCACAGCACCTGCGCCGCCCGCGACGAGAACGATCTTGTCGGCGAGGGCGCCCGGGCTCAGCCGGCGCGGACCATCCTCGGCCACTGTCAAGGCGCGATGCGCCGTGGTGCCCGGAATTCCGATGCTGGCACCGAGCTCGAAAGTCGCACCGGCCGGCAGCGGGAAGACGCGCTCGACCGGGACGACAGTGTATTCCTGGGCCGTGCCGCCGGAAGGCCGCTCATGAGCGGCCAGCACCATCCACACGCGGTCGCCCACCGCGAACTGATCGACGCCCACGCCAAGCGCATCGACCACGCCTGCGCCGTCCTGATTGGGGACGAGCTCGGCGCCTCCGGAATCTCCGCCGTAGCCGCCACTTCGGGACTTCCAGTCCGTCGGGTTGACACCGGAGAGAACCACCCGCACACGCACCTCGCCGGCGCCTGGCTGCGGAAGCTCGCGGTCGACAATCCGCAATACGGACGCGTCGCCGGGCTGGGTGTGGACGATTGCTTTCATGAAGGGCCTCGCAAGTTGAATCGATTGGTGGTCGCGGCTGAGTCATGTGCCGCGCTGCCAGGTGCAACCGCCGAACCCGCAGAATGATGCCGCTCAGCGCGGAATCCGTTCAGCGCGGATCTCTCCCGCCAGCACCGCGTCCCTACGCCCCTACCTACTTATGGTCGCCGTTGCTTTTGCCGGAGTTTTCGGCATTCTTGCTCTTGTCGGGTCCCTGCTTATTGCTGGGAGTCGGGTCGGTCGAGGGGGTGGCACCCTCGTCGGTACCAGGAATCGCACTGGGGGCCGGAAGCGGACTCGGCGTTGACGACTGGGCCGGCGGCGAGATAGTCGCGAGAAGGTCGGCGCGCACTTGGTCTATCGACTTCTGGATCTGCAGGTGCCTCGCGGACGAGACGTCGCCTCGCGCCGCCGCGCCGTCCAGTTGCTTCTGCAGCTGGTCAAGAGTCGTTGCTGCGCCTGCAAAGTCGTTCGCCGCCGCGTCGGTCGCAACGACAACGACAAGAGCCTGAAGTCGATCGGCGGTCTGCGAGTTCAGGTCCACCGGCCCCGTCGCACATCCCGAAACCAGCCCAAGTATTCCGACAATCACCGCCATGCACAGCAGCGGCGGGCGTCGCCGCACGAAGGTAGGCATGACGATCGGCGCCGAGGGCGCATGGCTGGATGGTGAGTTGTGGCTCGTCACCGAGGCTCGCGCGCCGACGGCAACCCGATGCCCGGTGGTTACGAGGGTGGACCTGTGCACGAATCCAGCAAAGCGGGGCCAGCCCGATCGCTCTAGGGGTTGCTTTTTCCGAAGGTTGGAGGAAAACGCCGGTTCTCCTCGTACCGCACAGACACCACGGAAGCGCAGAACTGGATTCGGTCGATCGTCGGAGTCGACGAATTCGCCACAATCAAACATCGTCTCGATCTAGCGTTGCTTCCTGGCTAGCGGCGCTTCCTGGCTAGCGGCGTTGCGGGCGGGGCGGTCGTGCATGTGCGCGGCCGCCCCACTTTCGTTCCGATCGCCCTCCAGGCACACCGGGCTGGGCCGCTTGGGGCAGGAACTCGCGCTGACGCCCGGTCGAGCCGGTCCTCGACTAGAGTGGCGGGCAATCGGACAACCCCGTCGTTCTGTGTTAGAGGGCCGTATGCCGCTCGTTCCCATCCCCTCCCCCGGCGTTCCGCTGCTGTTCGGCGAGGCCGGGCGCCCACTCGTCATCCTCGTTCACGACTGGTATGGTCGCCTTCCCTGGCTCGAGAATTATGCAGCCGGACTCGAGCGCCAGGGCTATCAGGTTGCGGTTCCGGATCTCTTCGACGGGGTCGCGACGACAGACAGCGGCGATGCCGCGAAGCTCATGGCCGATCTTGACGTCGCTGGCGCCCTCGAGCAACTCAGCGAGATCATCCGAGAGTCACGGGCGGAGGGATCGGCCCGGGTGGGAATTGTCGGCTTCTCTCTGGGCGGATGGCTCGCTCTCCTGCACGGCCAGAGCGGGGACGCGGAGGCGGTCGTGGCGTATTACGCGACCCTCGGGGCGGACCAGCACGGCGTCATCCCGTGCCCCGTTCTTCTTCACTTCGCCGAGGTCGACGAGTGGGACGAAGGCGAAGATCCCGATTCGTTCATCGATCGGCTCAATGACCACGGCACGCCGGTGACCGAATGGACCTACCCCGGAACGGCGCACTCGTTTGCCAATGCGACGATCCTCGAACAGATCGACGTGAACGCCGCGACCCTCGCCTTTGCCCGCACCTCCGCCTTTCTCGAGGAGCATCTTCTCGATTAGTTCGGCACCAAACCGCT
>JAUZFY010000122.1 GCA_030840185.1 Microbacteriaceae bacterium
ATCTCCTGGATTCGGGGGGTTTCGGTCGACGGAACGAGAAGAGAATAATCCGCGTGGGTGAGAGCTGGCCCGCCATCGCCTCCGCCGAAGAGCACGGTGGTTGCACCGCGATCGTGTGCCGCGGCGAGGGCGGACACGACGTTTGGCGACTTGCCGCTGGTGGTGAATGCTGCGACCACGTCACCGGGGCGGGCCAGCGCCGTGACCTGGCGGGAGAACACGTCATCGTACGCGTAGTCGTTGGCGATGCAGGTCATCGCGGTCGGGTCCGTGCTCAGCGTGACGGCACCGAGAGGGCGCCTGTCGCGCTTGTAATGGCCGATCAGCTCGCCCGTGAGGTGCTGGGCATCGGCAGCACTGCCCCCGTTGCCGAGGGTGTAGAGGATGTGGTCGGCAGCGTAGGCGTCGCAGAGCAGCTGCCCCACTTGGAGCACGGCGGGCAGGAGGACGCTCATTGACCGGGCCGTTGCCAGGTGATCCTCCAGTTGCGCCTCCATGCTCTGCCGGTCTGTGGTACGGCGGTCTGTGGTTAATTCAGGCATTGACGCCGGCTCCAATTCGGTCGAAGGCGAGGGCGGCGGCGCCGATGACGCACACCTCGTCGCCCAGTCCGGCGAGTTCGATCCGCACGGCACGCGCCGCCGGCGGCATGGCATCTCGGAGCACAGCGGCCCTGAGCGGTTCAATGAGCAACGCGCCAGAGCGGGTGACTCCACCGCCGAGGATCACGATGTTCGGCTCGAAGGTGTTGACGAGGTCCGTAACGGCGATCGCGAGCAGGCCGACCGTGTCGTTCCACAGCTTCGAGGCGAGGGCGTCGCCGTTCTTCGCCGCCGCTGCGACGTCTTCCGCCTTCACGACGGCAAGCGCGCCGAGGGACGACCCTCCCGCCGAGTCAGCGAGCGCGGCGCGCGCGCGATGGGCGATAGAGCTCCCCGATGCGTAGGCCTCGAGGCAGCCGTACCGGCCGCAGAGACAGAGCCGGCCGCCCGGGCGAACCATGATGTGCCCGAACTCGCCGCCGTTGCCGGCCGCGCCACGGTGCAGCATGTTGTTGATGATGGCACCGCCGCCGATTCCGGTCGACACGGTCAGGTAGAGCGCAGTCGAAGCGCCGCGTGCCGCTCCGTAACGGTGTTCGCCAAGAGCCGCGGCCGTCGCGTCATTCTCCAGCACGGCTGGCACCCCATACTCGGCCTCTGCCAGGTCGACGATGGCCACATCGGACCAGCCGGGAAGATGCAGCGGACTCTTGAGCACGCCAGTGGTGGCATCGAGCGGTCCACCACAGGAGATTCCGACGGCGGAGACGGGTCCGAGCCCGGCTCGCACGATCGCCCGCTGCCCCATGTCGAACAAGCGGGCGATGATGACATCCGGTCCCTCCTCGCGCCTGGTCGGTTCCACGAGCCAGCCGTGCGTGCGCCCGTCTGTGGTCACCACGGCGACGGCAAGCTTCGTGCCCCCGATATCGAGAGCGAGGACAGCGCGATCGGCGTCTGCCATGTGTTCCTCCGAACAGTCGATTGCCCATGTGGCATCGTTCCCACAGAATAGTAGAGCCTCGGGCGAGGCGTGGTCAACTGGACCGGCGACGCGGCGCATCTGCCGGGGCGTCGGGACGCCTATTCGACGTCGACGAGCGCCTCGACATGCTGCCCGAGGGACAAGTCGCCGATGGTCACCTCAACCGCCACCCTGGCGCGGCGCACCACCCTGTCATCGGTAACCACGGTGAAGTTCACCGACGCCTCCTGCCCCACCGCGAGAGACCTGGTGATCGTGTCGGGCACGGCTCGCCAGCCTTGCGGGACCACCGGAGTGAGACTCGCCACGGTGCGCTGCGGATGAGGGTTCCTGACTGTCGCCGTGTAGACGATCGATGAAGTGCCCTGCACGATCGACCGGTACGGTGTGACCCGCACCATCATGCTGTCTGCCGCGAGGTCCAACTCGTCGAGAGGCAGCAGCTCGTGGTGCAGGTCGACCACGACCTGACCCTCTTCGGCGAGGTAGTCGAGGTAGCCGTCATCCACCCATCGTGGCTCCCAGTGGCCGCTCACCATCACCCCTGGCGCTACCCGCTTATAGAGCGCGGCGCTGAGCTTGTAGTCCTCGATGCGGAACAGATTGCGGTATTGGTAGTTGAGGATCTCGCGCCGCTCCCCGGGAACGCCGAGGTTCTCCTGCTGGTCGCCGGTGAACAGGGCGGTCACTCCGTCGACCTCCACCTCGTACGCGACGGCGTAGAGAGTGTGCCCGGGCTGCTCGTGCACAGTGATCTCGTACTCGTTCCAGGAGAAACTCTCCCCTAGCTTGAGCACACGGTCCGAGGGAATCGCATCGAACCACTGACACGGAAGATCGTGCTTCAGCGGGTTGTCGAGGATGGGAGCGATGTTCTCCGGCGACCAGATCTCGGTGCCCTCGACGTCCCGCAATAGCGACATGCCGGCCACGTGATCGTCGTGATAGTGGGTCGGAAGCGCCACCGAGATGCGGGAGACGCCGAATTGGCGTTTCAGCGCAGGAAGGGAGGCCAGCCACGGCCGACGCGATGCCCGGTCCGTGCCAGTGGGGAGTCCGGTGGTGACGTCGTAACCATAGTCAACGATGAGGGCCTCGCCGGTTCCGGAGAGCAGGACATAGCAGCAGGAGAGACTTGACCGGTTGAGCAGCAGGTGCTCGGTGATCTTGATGAACGGGAAGTTCAGCCTGTCGTAGAGGTCCCAGGGGTGCCACCGTCGGGAATCGACGTACGACTGCATGTTCTCGGCGAGCTTGACGAGGGCCTCCTCGGCTTCCGGCATCGGGCGACCGTGGGATGGCAGCACGAGAGTGGGTTTCTCATCCGCGAGGAGGTAGCAGCTGAGCACGGTCATCGCCGGGCCCTCGTGGTGCGAATACGACCACTGCGTCGCCGCGAGCGACCACACCTTGCCGGGACCGTAAATGAGGTCGCCCGAGAAGGTTATTCTCGCGTCGTCCCGCTGGAGCAGGTAGGTCACCGAGCCGATGGTGTGGCCCGGAGTCGGGAGCACCAGCAGCTCGACTCCGCCGTAATTCGCGGTGCGGTACTCGGGCACGGTGGAGGTGACGTGCACCGATTCGATGAGCGAGAAGCGGTCCTGCCGCAGGTTGTAGTCGTTGTCAAGGGTGCGGAGGTTCCACATGCCCTCCACGTGCGCGAAGAGATCGACCTCGACGGGGGGAACGTGGATCCGGATGCCGGCCTCGACGGCTCGCGGGAGCCCCTGTCCCTGGTCCCGGTGGTGATGTGTCATGACGACATCCGTGATCCGGTCGAGCCCCAGCTGCTCGAGGTGGTCGAGCACGAGACCGGAGCCGAAGTCGACGCAGATCCCCGTACGTTCGCCGCCCGGAGCCTCGGAGACTATGACATAGACGTTGCAGGTATCGCGCACGCGGAACACGCCGGGCGCGACGCTCTCAACCAGGGAAGCATGTGGGACGTCCCCGGATTGGGTCAGGACTGTGGTCATCTGCGCAGCGCTCCCCTGTAGTCTCTCCAGCTTCTGGCAATTATCGCCAGGTCGGCCGAATCAATGCGTTCACCGGAACGGTCGATCGACTCCAGGTAGTAGAGCGCCGGAACCCCTAGCCCGATCTGGGCAACGGAATACGCCAGCCACTGCTCCCGATCCGGCATCGGCCATTGGTCGGTGTCGATCACGTGATTCGGCAGCGTACGCCTCGCGATTTCGTGACGGAAGATCAGCTGATCGACAACCGGAACGGGCTCGCCATGGATGTCCTTTTTCGACACGTCGTTGAGCCGGACCATGTCGCAGACGTCGCCAAACGACGGATGAACCGCGTGGCAGATTACGAGCGAGTCGCGCTTCGCCTCTTTCGCCGCCCGATAGAGCGTGTCCAGGAGCAGATGCAGGCCGGCGACACCCCAGGAGCCCGGATGCCCGGCCAAGGTGCGCCCGCTCGGCGCCCGCTGCGTGAAGTCGACCTTGAAGCCGTCGGCATCGAGGCCATCCGCCGAGAGCAGCGCGGAGACTATGCCTTTCAGCCGCTCCCGGTATGCGGGATTGGCCGGGTCGACGGCAACCGCGCGTCCGCCGGCATCCAGGATGCACTCGTCGAGCGGGATTCCGGCCGGGTCCCAGGCCTTCCACCAGAGCAGGACCTTGCGGCCCTCGGCGTGCTTCTGCGCTATCCAGCCGCGCAGATCCGGCCAGTGGTCGGCGTCGGGAGTCGCCGAGCCGTACTGCTCCTGCCACCGGTCGTCGATGACGATCGTTCCCGGCGAAAGGTCGTGTTCCTCAAGGCGGGCGAGGAATTCGTCGTAGACCGTCTGCCGCGCAAGACTCGGTGCCTGCCGCACCACCACGTTCTCCTCTTCCGCGGTCTCCGGCGCGGTGTCGGAGACCGGGTCGATGTGCATGATCGAGCCGTCGGCGTGCAACCGGTGAGCCAGTCGCGCGCACTGGGCACCCCAGCCGCAGAAGATGGGCTCGAGCCACCAGCCCTCGACGGGCCGGCTGGCGTCGCCCGCGTAACCGGCCGCCACCAAATCGGCACGATGGTCCTCGATCACCGCCCATCCCGAGTCCGCCGGACGAATCACGAAGACCGGCGACGTCCATTGCCCGTCGACCGCGGTGTGGCCCTCGTAGTCGAGACGGAGCAGGTACCCGGAGTCGAGTGGCTCGTAACGCAGGGTGTTGAAGGTCAGTTCCGTGACGTGAGCGCGCACCGAGACCCCGAGCCATTCACCGCCCGGCACGGCGGCTGCGCCGGTGACCTGCTCCCTGCCAAATCCGAAGACGAGCGGCGGCGGCGAGAATATGGCGTTGAGCCGGCCGGGATCCGCATCACCGACCACGCCGAGGGCAGCGGACGAATGAGCGGGGCGCACGAACTGCACTGGCTCGGTTGGCACCGGTACGAAGAGACTCTCGAACTCGATGGCGGAACGGAATGTGCCTCCGGCTCCGTTGGGCATGCTGCCCTGGCCGCCGAAGATGGTGAGGTCCGTGATGTCGCCGCGCCCCTCAACCGTGACCGAGAGTTCGACCGCCTCGTTGGTGCACAGGAAGGTGAGCCGCTTGCGCGTCCACGCGGTGCTACGCGCCTCGACCGAGATCGTCACGCCGTCGTCGGTTTCCACCGCGTCCGGCCTCAGCAACTCCCAAGTCTCATCCGGCGATGAGGCGGTGTGGACCGATGCGAGAAGACTGATGGCCGTCCATGGCCTGCCGTCCGGGGAGCTGAGCAAGGCGTAACTCGCTCTGCCTTCGTCTACCGAACTGAGCTCGAGAGAGTAAGTATCGGTGACCACGCGGATGCCCGAGCCGGTCTTGTGGAGAAGCTGGGAGCGCTCTATCAGTATGGCCATGTCCGACATCGTATCTGGTAACGTTTCCACAAATGGATACCACGCCACTGTCGGACGTTGATTCCGAGCATCCGTCCCTTCCGTTGGATACCGCGCGATTCGCAGGCGTCAATTCCAGACATCCGTCCCTTCCGGCGGCGCAGCACCTCGCACTGCTCCCGAGGCCGAAGGAACTCTCGCTCACCGGCGCGGCACAGCCAATCGGTTCGATCGGGATCGTCTCGGGCAGCACCGCAGACTCTGAAGCGTGGCAGCTCCTGTCGGATCTGCGGCCCGAGGATCTCCCCGCCGAGGGCTATGCGCTGAGGCTGCATCAGGGCGGGGTGGTGATCGCGGGGGCCGACGCTGCCGGAGAATTCCACGGCCGAGCGACGCTGCAGCAATTGCAGCAGCTCGCCGTCGCCCAGAACGGGCGGATGACGCAGCTCGACATCCGGGACTGGCCGACACTGCCCTCCCGAGGGATCATGGAGGGTTTCTACGGGCCACCGTGGTCGCACGAAGACCGGCTGGAGATGCTGCGCTTCGCGGGACG
>JAUZFY010000132.1 GCA_030840185.1 Microbacteriaceae bacterium
AGCCGAGTGATGCCGTTACAGCTGCCGGACTGGCCGTGGGACGCGCTCGAGCCGTACGCGGCGCGCGCGAAGGCGCATCCCGACGGGGTAATCGACCTCTCCGTCGGATCGCCAGTTGACCCCACCCCCGAACTCATCCGGGAGTCGCTCGCGGCGGCAACCGACGCGCACGCCTACCCGCAGACGGTCGGATCGCCGGCATTGCGGGAGGCGATCGTCGAGTGGTTCGCCAGGCGACGCTCCGTCGACGACCTCACCGCAAATAACGTCCTGCCGACCATCGGATCGAAGGAATTCATCGCCGGACTCGCCCTCGGGCTGGGGATCGGCGAGGGCGATGTCGTGGTGCAACCGGAACTCGCCTACCCCACCTACGCGGTGGGAGCGGCGCTCGCCGGAGCAACCGTCGTCTCCAGCGACGACCCGTCCGAGTGGCCGGAAAACGCGAAGCTCGTCTGGATCAACAGCCCGGGCAACCCGAATGGCCGCATTCTCGGAGTTGAGCAGCTTCGTGCCGCCGTCGCCCGTGCCCGTGAACTCGGGGCCGTCATCGCCAGTGACGAGTGCTACGCGGAGCTGGGGTGGGGCGAGCAATACGGCTCGGCCGCGACTCCGAGCATCCTCGACCCGCGGGTCATCGACGGCGACCGCAGTTCCGTTCTGTGCGTCTACTCGCTGAGCAAACAGTCGAACCTCGCCGGATACCGTGCAGGCTTCGTCGCCGGCTGCAGCGACCTGATTGCGCAGCTGACCACCGTGCGCAAGCACCTTGGCACCCTCCCGCCGGCTCCCATCCAGGCGGCCATGATCACCGCCCTCGGCGACGAGGAGCACGTGCGACAGCAACGCGAGAGGTATCGCTCCCGTCGCGATCGCCTCCGTAGCGCGCTCGAGGGTGCCGGATTCCGAATCGACGAGAGCGAGGGTGGCCTCTACCTCTGGGCGACCGCCGGTGAGGACGCCTGGACCTCGGTTGGCCGACTCGCCGACCTTGGGATACTCGTGGTGCCGGGCACCTTCTACGGCGCGGCGCCGTCGGAGCACGTGCGCGTCGCGCTCACGGCGACCGATGCCGCGATCGATGCCGCCGTATCGCGACTCTCCGCCACCGCCTGAACGCGGCTCGCCGGACGGCTCGTGCGCATGGAGACATTCGCCAATCGAAGGTGCGCTTTGTTGGCGGATGTCACTGTCGCCTCCCGCGCCACTTAGGCTGTATGCGTGAACGATGCTGCTCCTCATGACGCCCAGACGGCCACCCTGCACTTTCCCGGTGGTCGCGCCGACTTCCCAGTCCTGGAGGCCGTCGATGGGCCATCCACCGTCGACATCTCTACCCTGAATCGCCAGACGGGGCTGACCACCCTCGACTACGGTTTCGTCAACACGTCCGCGACGAAAAGCGCGATCACCTACATCGACGGTGACAGGGGAATCCTGCGCTACCGTGGCTACGCAATTGAGGACGTCGCGGCAAACTCCACCTACCTCGAGGTGGCCTGGCTTCTGATCTACGGCCAGTTGCCGACGCCATCCGAGCTCGAGGGTTTCGAAGAGCGGGTGAGGCGTCACACCCTCCTGCACGAGGATCTCCGCCGTTTCTTCGATGCGCTGCCGCACAACGCGCATCCGATGTCGGTGCTGTCGAGCGCAGTGTCGGCACTCTCGACCTTCTACGAAGACTCGCTGAGCGTCCACGACCCGGAGCAGGTCGAGCTCTCTACCATCCGCTTGCTCGCCAAGCTGCCCGTCATCGCGGCGTACGCGCACAAGAAGAGTCTCGGTCAGGCGTTTCTGTACCCCGACAACAGCCTGAGTTTCACCGACAACTTCCTCAAGCTGAACTTCGGAACAATGGCCGAGCCGTACGAGGTCAATCCGGTCGTCTCCAAGGCTCTCGAGCGATTGCTCATTCTGCACGAGGACCACGAGCAGAACGCGTCGACCTCGACTGTTCGGCTCGTCGGCTCGACCGAGGCAAACATGTTCGCCTCGATTTCCGCGGGAATCAACGCGCTCTACGGCCCGCGGCACGGCGGGGCCAACGAAGCCGTGCTGAAAATGCTCGGAGAGATCAAGGAATCCGGCGAGTCGGTCGAGAAGTTTGTCCAGCGGGTCAAGAACAAGGAGGAGGGCATCCGGCTCATGGGCTTCGGCCACCGGGTGTACAAGAACTTCGACCCGAGGGCGAGGCTCGTGAAGGAGAGCGCCGATGAGGTGCTGTCGGCGCTCGGGGTGAAGGACGACCTTCTCGACATCGCAAAGGAACTCGAGGCCGTCGCTCTCGCGGACGACTACTTCATCGAGCGGAAGCTGTATCCCAACGTCGACTTCTACACCGGCGTCATCTACAAGGCGATGGGGTTTCCGCCGCGCATGTTCACCGTGCTGTTTGCGATCGGCCGACTCCCCGGCTGGATCGCGCACTGGCAAGAGGGGAACAACGACCGTTCCACGAAGATCGGACGCCCGCAGCAGCTCTACGTCGGCGAGCCGAGCCGGGACTGGCCGCGCGGCTGAGCCGCACGCCCCGGCGCCGTTAGCCCGCCGGGGTGCTCAGCCCCTGGCGTGGACGGGCCTGGCGGCCCGATCAGGCGTGCAACGCTTGGTTCAGCTGGATTCCCGCGCCGGTGCGGGCGAGCACCTCGACGGCTCCGCTGATCGAGTTTCGGCGGAACAGCAGGCCGGGAACGCCGGACAATTCGACGGCCTTCACGGT
>JAUZFY010000172.1 GCA_030840185.1 Microbacteriaceae bacterium
GGCAGCGCGGCGACAATCGCGTCGCCAATCTGTGCGGTCGAGCGGGTCGCGGCACCCCGTGAGCCGAGATCGGCGGTCACGGCCGCTGTCACTCGAGCCGCGGCATCCGGCAACTCAAGGTGGTCGAGCAGCAGTGCTACCGACAGAATTGCCGCGGTTGGGTCCGCGATTTGCTTTCCGGCGATGTCCGGCGCGGAGCCATGCACCGGCTCGAACATGCTGGGGAAGCTCCGGTCGGGGTTGATGTTGGCCGAAGCAGCGAGGCCAATGCCCCCGCTGATGGCCGCCGCAAGGTCGGTGAGGATGTCGCCGAAGAGGTTATCGGTGACGATGACATCGAATCGACTTGGGTCGGTGACGAGGAAGATGGTCGCCGCGTCGACGTGAAGGTAGTCCACCGTGACATCGGGGAACTCGGCTCCAACTCTGTCGACCGTGCGCTGCCACAGGCTTCCCGCGTTGGTCAGCACGTTGGTCTTGTGAACGAGGGTGAGCTTCTTGCGGGTCCGCCCAGAGGCGACCGTGAAGCCGAAACGCACGACGCGCTCCACGCCGAACGCGGTATTCACCGAGACTTCGTTAGCGATCTCGTGCGGTGTGCCAACGCGGATCGACCCGCCGTTGCCAACGTACGGACCTTCGGTGCCCTCCCGCACCACAACAAAGTCGATGTCTCCGGGGTCGGCGAGCGGCGATTCGACCGAGGGGAACAACACCGTCGGTCGAAGGTTCACGTAGTGGTCGAAAGCGAATCGGAGCCGAAGTAGCAGACCGCGTTCGATCAGCCCGCCGGCGAGCCGGGAATCGCGCGGGTTGCCGCCTACCGCGCCCAATAGGATCGCATCGTGCGCCTTCAGCCGGTCGAGTTCCGCGTCGGGAAGAATCTCGCCGGTGGCGAGGTAGTGGGTTGCGCCGAATGGAAACAGCGTTGTCGCGATCTCCACCTCGGCGGGCACCACCGCTTCGAGCACCTTCACTGCCTCGGCGACCACCTCCGGGCCGATGCCGTCCCCGGGTATCAGGGCAAGGTTGATAGTGCGCGGCATTGCTGTCTCCTCGAAAAAGGCGTGCTGATGGTTCATTCCCAGCGTACCGGCACGTTCACCCGCGTCTTCCGCGCTCAATTGGGGCTGGCGACTAGCATGGAGGGGTCACGATGATGAGCGACCCTTCGGTTGCGGTCGCCGTCATCTCTATGAAGATAGCGAGAGGACTGAAGTCATGGGCATCGGTACTGGCATATTTCTTTTTGTGGTTGGCGCGATTCTCGCGTTCGCCGTCAACGTCTCGGTCAGCTGGATCAACCTCGACCTAGTCGGTTACCTGCTCATGGGCGCGGGGGTTATCGTCTTCCTGATCTCGCTCGTGCTCGTCCTTCGCAAGCGGTCTACCGTCTCCACCACGCGCAGCGAGGTCGACCCGACGGGAACCGAGCGCGTGACTCGCAACGAGACCAAGGGCGACGGCTACAACGACACGATCTAGCGAAACGCTAGACCAACGCCGCCGAGAGAAACGCGGCGGGACGCCCCGCTCGAGACTCGTCTTGAGCGGGGCGCGTTCGTTCGCCCTGCCGCACTCCCCTTCGTCAACTCTCGGTGATTGCGACGACGGTGCCGGAGACCTGTATCCCGCCGACCGGTGGCACTGTCACGGTCAGCACGCTTTCCCTTCCTACGTGCCGCCCCTGGTGGATGGTCACCTGGCACGGCGTATCGATCATCGACAGCGCCCTCAAGTAGCCCCCGAAGGATGCGGCGGCCGATCCGGTCCCCGGATCTTCCGTGATGGCGCCGACCGGGAAGGGGTTGCGAGCTTCAAATTCTGTCGACGAGAGTCGGAACATCGTCGTCACGGTGCCTTTCCAACCCTGCTGCCGCATCAACTCTCGAAGAGGTGCCGGCTCGAAATGGTAGGTGTCGAACAGGTTCTTGTCATTAAGGACGAGAATCGGATGCCAGTTGCCGGCGTACGCCAGTCGCGGCGGGTACTCACTGCTGAGGTCGTCCCGCCCGATGCCCAGAAGGTCGAGAAGGGAATCGAGCACCCCCGACGGGAAGTCTTTCAGCTCCGGTTCGACGCTGGTGAAAGCCGTCGTAATCTGCGCGCCATTGGGGGTATCAGTGTTCGCCGTTTCGATGACAACGATCCCGATTGGGGTCTCGAAGGTGAATTCGCCGACCCCGTGGCGCTCCGCGAGGGCGAAGCCGGTGGCGAGGGTGGCATGGCCGCAGAACGGGACCTCGTCAGTGGGAGAGAAGTACCGCAGCCCGTGCCTGCGGGGATCGCCGCCGATTGCTCGACGGGTGACGAACGCTGTCTCGGAGTACCCGACGGCTGCGGCGATTGATTGCATTGCGGAGTCGCTCAACCCGTCGGCCATGAGCACAACCCCGGCGGGATTCCCGCCGGTGGGTTCCGAGGCGAAGGCGGCATAGCGCAGAATCTCGATCGTGCCCGGCATGATGCTCCTTGTCCATTTAACCAACAGTGCCTCAAGCGCCTCGCGCTCCGGCTCGCTAAGCCCGCCGAGCAGCCGACGCTCGTTGGCCATGTGTTCGCCGAACGCCCTGTCGATCAGGTCGCGACCCTCGGCGGTGAGGGCCACCACCCGGCGCCGGGCGTCCGCTTCGCTCGCACGCCGGCTCACCAGTCCCGACGCAACCAGCCGGTCGATTCGCTTCGTCATGGCACCCGTGGTCACCATCGTGTGCTCGGCTAGTTCACCGGGGGCACGTTCGAACGGCGCACCGGCCCGGCGGAGCGCCGCCAACACGTCGAAATCCCCTTCCCCGAGTCCGAACCTCCGATACACCGCGGTGAGTTCGCTGGTCAGGGTGGCCGCGATGCGATGCAGCCGTCCGATCACACCGAGCGGACGAACATCCAGTTCTGGCCGCTCGCGAGCCCACTCCTGTTGGATGGCCGCGACGCGATCCTGATTGTCATTCACGCCAGCAGCATATAACTTCCGCGGAAGATATAGTAGCTTCCATGGAAGCTACAGTTAGGTGGGGCCTGGTCACGGCGATAGCGCCGGTGGCGTGGGGCACGACCTACTTCGTCACCCGACACTTCCTTCCAGCCGACTATCCGCTCTACGGGGCATTCCTGCGGGCATTTCCGGCCGGGCTGCTTCTTCTCGTGATCGGGCGCTCGCTCCCGAGGGGATCGGGGTGGTGGAAGGCGGCCGT
>JAUZFY010000212.1 GCA_030840185.1 Microbacteriaceae bacterium
GTGCTGCTAACCCCCCTGTTCGCCACGATGACATCCCTCAACCTGTACAACACCTACTGGGCAGTCATTTTGCCGCTGTCCGCGCTGCAGTTGCCATTCACGGTATTGCTCGCACGCAACTTCATCGATGGCATTCCCGACGAGCTCATCGAAGCAGCGCGGATCGATGGAGCAAGCACGGCAATGGGCTTCTGGTACATCGTGCTACCACTAACCCGGCCGATCGGCGCAGCGATCATCGTCTTCACCCTGCTCGGCGCGTGGAACGACTACCTGCTCCCGCTCGTCTTTCTCGTCGATCCATCGACTCAGACGATCACCCAGCTTCCACAGTTCTTCGTTGGCCAATTCAGCAACGATCAGACGAAGGTGCTTGCCTCGGCGGTGATCACGGCGCTGCCCGAGGTAGTGGCGTACCTGTGCCTCCAGCGGCTCTTCGAGCGCGGCCTCTCGGCGGGAGCCCTCAAGTGAGTGGATGCCCCGCCTCAACCGAAAGAAGGAACTGACATGCCCCGTGAACTACAAGCAGACCAACGCGCGGAGCTCTACATCCTGGATGTCGAGACCGGTGACCAGGTGCTCATCCACTCCTCGGAGGAGTTGTTGTTCGAGGCACCCAACTGGACGAGCGATGGTGACTGGCTCATTCTCAACGGAGGCGGCCGCCTGTACCGGATCCCCGCGACCGGCGGGGAGCTCACCCCGATCGATCTCGGGGACACCCCGCCCATCAACAACGACCACGTCGTGAGCCCCGATGCGACGGCGATCTACGTGTCGAGCGAGGATGGGCACCTCTACCGTGTGCCGATTGCAGGCGGGGAGATCCGCCGCGTCTCGAACGAGCATGAGGGGTTCACCTACTACCTGCACGGCATCTCCCCCGACGGTGACACTCTCGCGTATATCGGAATGCAACGGCAGGCGGACGGATCGGTGACGACCAACGTCTTCACCATCCCGGCCGCAGGCGGCGCAGACACACAGCTCACGAATGATGCGTTCCCCGATGACGGCAGTGAGTTCAGCCCAGACGGCGAGTGGATCTACTTCAATTCGGAACGCGCCTCGTCCGAAGCGGGGCACGCCCAGCTCTTTCGGATGCCTCGTGATGGCGGAGACGCGGAGCAACTCACGTTCGACGAGCGCGTGAACTGGTTCCCGCACATCTCTCCGACGGGAGGACGCATCGCGTACGTGAGCTTCCCAACCGGAACCCTCGGTCATCCAGCGGACGTCGACGACGTCATCGTGCGCCTGCTCGAGAACGGCGAGCACCGCGACCTCGCGACCGTCTTCGGCGGCCAGGGCACGATGAACGTTCCGAGTTGGGATCCGACGGGCACGCGGATCGCCTTCGTGGCGTATCCGATCGGCTCGTAACCGCCGCGATCAATGCCGCGAAAACCCGTTGAGCGAATTCGCTCTCTGGTCTGGCTTAGAGGGAAATGTAGGCGCAAACTTGACTAATCAGATTGCTTAGTCGTAGGAGGCTCCTCATGCGAACATCACTTCAATCTCCAGACCTGCTTCCGGTTCTTTCGCGCGGTAAGCACCGCAACCCGCGGCGCGGCGCGTGCTTCATGGAGTACGCCTCCTACCTCGCCGGTGAGACCTGGAGCGATCATCCGTCGTGCACCGATCCAGCGCTTGCCTCGCTCGCGCGAATGGTCAACGATTGCACCTCCGACGAGTCGCGGAACGAACTCGTGCCCCTCATCCCCTCGGTGATCGGACTCACCGGCGGGGGTACCCGCACCGGGATCCAGCTCGCTGCTCGCGCGGCGAGCGCGGCCCTTCCGGTGGCGAGTGAGGGCCGCCAGCGGGCGCTGGCCGCCGGATTGCTTCGCTGCGACGAGTTGCTCGCCGAGTACGGCGACGAGCGTGCGGTCGCCTCTCGCGCCCTCGTGGCCGATGCACTGCGCACCGCTCCGGGCGCTTGCGTCTGGGCTCGCCAGTTCCTCGCCTCAACCGGTCCGCTCAACCCCCGGTCCATTCCGCTGATGAGCGACGCCATTATCCGCACCGCGGTGGTGGGGATAGCCGACGCCTGCATCGAAGATCCGGATGACCGGTTGCGCGATCTGCTGACGGCGGCGATCGCCGACAGCGAACCGCTGCGCACGAACACGATGGCCTCGAGAATCGCAGCACGGGAGCTTCAGCTGAGTAGCTGATGCGCACAACTAGACTCGTTCGTTGGAGTTGATCCGCCGAACGAAGGAGTCGCACTGTGCCAGGAGAGAACCTCACCCGCGTGGAGGCCGACGAGCGAAAGGCGCTCATTTCGGTTGTCAGCTATGACGTGACTCTCGACCTGACGACGGGCAGCGAAGTCTTCCTCAGCACAACGGTTGTCACGTTCGACGCGACCGCCGGATCTTCGACCTTCATCGACGCGATTACCCGCACCGTGCATTCGGTCACGCTGAACGGAGCGGAACTCGATCCGTCCGTGGTCAGCGACGGCGTGCGAATTCAGCTTGACGGTCTGGCCGAGCGCAACGTGCTGACCGTTGTCGCCGACGCCGAGTACACCAACACCGGCGAGGGGCTGCACCGATTCGTCGACCCCGTGGACAACGAGGTGTACCTCTACACTCAGTTCGAGGTCCCGGATTCCCGGCGGGTTTTCGCCGTCTTCGAGCAGCCGAACCTGAAGGCGACCTTCGCCTTCACCGTGACCGCGCCGGCCAACTGGCAGCTGGTCAGCAACTCCCCCACGCCAGAGCCCACTATCGAGCCCTCGCCCGAATCGGGCGCCGGCGCAAAGGCGACGTGGAAGTTCGAACCGACTCCCGTGCTCTCCTCCTACGTGACCGCCTTGATCGCGGGTCCCTACGAGGTCGTGCGCAGCGAGTTGACCAGCCGCAGCGGACGGGTCATTCCTCTCGGCATTTTTGCCCGTAAGTCACTCTTCGGATACCTCGACGCGGACTACATCTTCGACAAGACTCGGGAGGGCTTCGCCTACTACGAGGAGAAGTTCGACTACCCGTACCCGTTCGCCAAGTACGACCAGCTCTTCGTTCCCGAGTTCAACGCTGGCGCGATGGAGAACGCCGGCGCGGTCACCTTCACCGAAACCTACGTGTTCCGGTCGAAGGTCACCGACGCGATCAAGGAACGCCGGGTCGTGACGATTCTGCACGAACTCGCGCACATGTGGTTCGGCGACCTCGTCACCATGAAGTGGTGGAATGACCTCTGGCTCAACGAGTCCTTCGCCGAGTGGGCCTCGACCATCGCGACAGCCGAGGCCACGGAGTGGACGGAGGCCTGGACCACGTTCCAGGCCATGGAGAAGAGCTGGGCTTACCGCCAGGACCAGCTGCCATCGACCCACCCGGTCGTCGCGACGATCAACGACCTGGAGGACGTTCAGGTCAACTTCGACGGAATCACCTACGCCAAGGGCGGGTCCGTGCTCAAGCAGCTCGTCGCCTGGGTCGGCGTGGACGCGTTCTTCGCCGGGGTCGGGGCGTACTTCAAGAAGCACGAGTACGGCAACACGGAGCTCCGAGATCTGCTTGCCGAACTCGAGATCACGAGCGGCCGGGACCTCAGCGGCTGGTCGGCGCTCTGGCTCGAAACGGCAGGGGTGAATACCCTCGTCTCCGAGATCGAGACGGATTCCGACGGCGTCATCACCGGCTTCGCCATCGTGCAGTCCGCCGCGGCCGACTACCCGACCATTCGTCCGCATCGTCTCGCGGTCGGCTATTACGACCTCGTCGACGGCAAGCTCGTACGCACGCACCGGGTGGAACTCGACGTCGATGGGGAGCGCACCGAGGTTCCCGAACTCGTCGGAACGACCAAGCCGGCGCTGGTGCTGCTCAACGACGACGACCTCGCCTACGCGAAGATCCGGCTGGATGCCGATTCCCTGGCCGTTGCGATCGAGCACCTCAAGGACATCGACAACCCGCTCGCTCGCGCAATCGTCTGGGGCGCCGCGTGGGACGCCACTCGAGACGGGGAGAGCCCGGCGAGTGATTACGTTCGCCTCGTCCTCGGCAACATCGCGAGCGAAACGGAGTCGACTACGATCCGCACCACGCTCGCTCAGCTCGGGCTCGTCGCCTCGCAGTACGTCGTGCGGTCAAAGCGCACGGAGACCCTGACCCGGGTCGGCGACACGCTGTGGACGCTCGCCGGGCAGGCCGAGCCCGGCTCGGACGCCCAATTCCAGTTTGTCAAGTACTTCGCGTCGTACGCGTCCACGCCGGAGCACGTCAGCGCCCTGACCGGACTCCTCGACGGATCGGCCCCACTCGACGGGCTCGAGATCGATACCGACCTCAGCTGGGAGATACTCGAGGGACTCGTGACAAACGGCGCGGCCGGTCGGGCGGAGATCGACGCGGCGCTGGAGAAGGACAACACCGCGAACGGGCAACAGGCTGCGGCCCGCGCCGCAGCGGCCATGCCGACCATCGAGGGCAAGCGAGCCGCGTTCGACTCCCTCGTCGAGAGCGACGCCCTGCCGAACGCGATCGTGCGGAGCACCACCATGGGTTACCAGCACGTGACCGACCCGTCGGTGCTCGAGCCACTCGTCGAGCCGTACTTCGCGGCGCTCAACGACATTTGGGAGAATCGGTCCTACAAGATCGCGGAATACGTGATCGTGGGGCTTTACCCTTCGCCGCTCGCCTCGCAGGCACTCGTCGACGCGACGAAGGCCTGGCTCGATTCGAATCCGGATGTGCCCGCGCTGCGTCGCCTCGTCACCGAAAACCTTGCCGGGGTGGAGCGGGCGATCGCCGTGCAGGCGAAGGACGTCTGACCGCGCGGGCAGTATTGTGCGCCGACCGACCGACACCGAATGAGGAGTGATCGATGGCCTTGACTTCGTTCTGGACCGATCTCCATGCCTTCCACCAGACATTCAGGGTGCCGATTGACGTCGTCCTGATCATCGTCGTCGCCATCGTGCTTCGGTTCGTGTTGCGGTTCGTGATCGAACGGGTTGTCAACCGGATCGTCAGCGGGGTGAAGAAGCGGCAGAGCGTCGACGACACGCAGGCGCTCCAGACATCGCCGCTGAGCGCGGTTCGTCTCGTGCAACGAACTCGCACCCTCGGGACCGTGCTCAACAACATCGTCGCTGTCGTGCTCGTGATCGTCGCCTCACTCTCGGTGATCACGACGATCAACGCGACCATTCTGGGCTCGTTCGCGCTCATCACGGCGGCCCTCGGCGCCGGCCTCGGCTTCGGCGCCCAGAACATCGTGAAGGACGTTCTCAACGGCCTGTTCATGGTCGCCGAGGACCAACTCGGCGTCGGCGACGTCGTCGACCTCGGCCCGGCGACCGGCGTCGTGGAATCTGTCGGCATCCGGATCACCCAAATCCGGGACGTCAACGGAACCGTCTGGTTCGTGCGCAACGGCGAGATTCTGCGGGTCGGCAACATGTCGCAGGGTTGGTCGCGGGTGATCGTCGACCTCGCGGTGCCCTATGACACCGACGTCGACGCCGTTCAACAGCGGATGCTCCAGGTTGCGACGGAGCTGGCCGGCGACCCGAAGTGGCGCGGCCGCATCCTGGAGAAGCCGGAGATCTGGGGCATCGAGTCGATTTCGGCCGAGGCGATCGTCATCCGGCTGGTCGTCAAGACCCGGCCGGGAACGAAGGACGACGTCGCGCGCGAGCTGCGGGCTAGGCTGAAGACGGCCCTCGACGCCATGGGCATCCGCCTTCCCGCGCTCAACAGCATCGTGCTCAGCGGCTTCGATGGCGCCGAGAGCATTCGGGGCGCTCGACCGCCGAGGACGGCGCCGAACCCGATCGCCTCGACGGCGGACCCCAAGTCGACGAGAAAGCCACGCGCATGACCGAGATTCCCATCACTCCGTCCGGCCAGGTGAACCCGGTGACGCTGCGGGTCAGCGAGAACGGCGAATCCGCGACCGGCAGCTTCTACGAGCACATCGGCGGTCGACCAACCTTCGAGAAACTGGTTCGCGCCTTCTACGACGGAATCCGAACCGACCCGGTGCTTCTGCCGATGTACCCGGAGCAACCGGACCTCGAGGGAGCCATCCAACGGCTCACCGGCTTCCTCGAGCAATACTGGGGCGGCCCCGGCACCTACTCGGAGCAGCGTGGCCATCCGCGATTGCGGATGCGGCATCAGCCGTTCACGGTCAATCCG
>JAUZFY010000215.1 GCA_030840185.1 Microbacteriaceae bacterium
CACCCCCGGGAGCCACTTCCGCCCCTCGGGCTGCTCTGATCAGAAGTCGCCGCCGCCGAAATCACCGCCACCAAAGTCACCGCCGCCGCCGAAACTGCCGCCGTCGCCGTAGCCGCCGTCACTGGTAGAGGTGCCGTCAAAACCGGAGGCGCTCGAGTCCGCACCATCCGCCGACTGGTCCGATCCTTGGTCGCCGCCGTAGCCCGCTCCGGCGTCCGTGCCATAATCCATCGGGAAAAAGGTGCTGACTAGCGCGGAACCGATCACGTAGCCCGCGATGCTGCCAAGCAGCGAGCTGCCGAACATGCTGCCGAAACTGGGGCCGCCGCCCATCCCGCCAAACGACGAGCCTCCGAAGGTGCGAGCGAGGGTACCGGGTTGCTGCAACTCGGCGCGGGTCGCCGCCTTGGCCAGCGTCGCCGGGGACGAGTCCGTCGGTCGTTCACCCGGAGGGACGTTTTCGGTGAGCCTGTCGAAGAGGAGGTCGCGCTGAGTCGGGGTCAGCTTCGCAAACGCCTCAGTGTGCGCTTGCTCGAGGGTCTCTGGCGGCGCGGTCCGCAACAGATACGCGTACCGTTCGACGGCGATCTCGTCTTCGGTGCGCCCTTGACCGCCGGCCGCAATCGGTTGGCCGCTTTGCTCCTCTCGGCCAAACAGTCGGTCGAAGAATCCCATTTTCGTGCCCCTTGTCATCCTCGTTCGTCGTGCCAGTGTGCCCGAACGCCCGCGCCGACGCTAGGGGGCGTCGACGTCCGTGCCGGAATCATTCAAGAACGCCGCCAGATGTGCGGCGATCCGTCGCCCCTGTTCCCGGCCGGCCCGCGCGGAGGACGCCCGCGTTGCCGGGTCGAGTGGATTGCTGCCAAAAGCTGCGAGCGAAACCCGATCGGCATAGATGATGCGCACTCGTGACGGCCGAAGAGCGGCGAGTTCGGCGTCGGGGATCGCGATAGGCCCGTTGGCCTCATCCAGTGGAGCGATGATGACCACCGGATCGCACCCCGCGGCGAGGTCCGCGT
The DNA here is from genome assembly GCA_030840185.1 of Microbacteriaceae bacterium. GTDB lineage: Bacteria > Actinomycetota > Actinomycetes > Actinomycetales > Microbacteriaceae > Lacisediminihabitans. Next base: position 1,020 of record JAUZFY010000215.1, read on the forward strand.
TCGCGATCGACCGCACGCCACCGTCGGTGTACTGACGGCCCTGAATCTGGACGGTTGGCCAGACACCCGGCACGGCGCAACTCGCACCGACGGCGTCGATGAGGTCGACGCCGGATTGACGGTCGAACACTCGCAGTTCCCCGGTCTCGGCGTCGACCGCGGAAATCAGGAGTGGCCGGTGGGGCCAATCCTGCACGGGAAGGCGAGCAGCGATCACCCCTCGGCGCTCCTCGACTGAGACGGTGCGCGCCTCAAGAGCAAACCGCCCGACGCGCCGTCGCCCCTCTTCGGCCGATGTCACGCCGTCAAGCAGCCGCTCGAGAACCCGGTTGAACTCGACGACGTCGAAAATCGCTCCAAGTTCGGCGGACTCTTCGGGGAGCTGCAGTTCGAACAGCTCTTGAAGCGAGAGGCCTCCCGCCAGTTGCGAGGCGACGACCGAACCAGCGGAGGTACCGACGAACACGGTGTCCCCGCGGAGCAGTTGTGCAACGGCATCTGGCTCGGCGTCACGCAGTCCGAGTAGAAGTCCCGCCTCCCAGGCGATGCCGGCGACGCCTCCGCCGGCAAGGACGAGGGCACCGCTCATGCGGCGGCCGCGTTCGAAACGTAGTCGAACGTGTCGGGGTCCGGACCGGTGCGCTCGTTCCGATTCGGCTCCGTGATCGACTGCACGTATCCGAGTTGTGGAATTGTGACCCCGTTGTTGAGCGTGATGGTTGGTACGACAGTCATGGAAAATGTCCCTCTCGTCACTACGAACCTACGCCTAGGATTTGGCCATGGACTGGAACGCAGTCACCGGAGTCGTCGCGGTGCTCGGTCTCATCGGCGGTCTGGTGGGATTCGCGCGCTCTCTCGTCGCGGAGCGGAACTCACGTGCCGCGAGGGCCGACGCCGATGATGCGCGAAGCGACGCGGTCGCCGCGCTAACAAAGAGCGCCGACGCCGACGAGCGAATCGCCAAGGCGGTGGAGCTCATCGCCGGGGAGCAACACACCCTGGCCGGGGCTCGCGCCGCCGTCGATGCGTCTCACGGTCTTTACGACCTGGTCCCGAAGCAAGCGGTGGCGTGGTCGGTCGAGAAACGCATCGTGCCAAACAGCTACCGTGTGCGAAACATCGGGACGATCGAGGCCCGACACGTTACGGCGACCGCCCCCGGGTATCCCGCCGGTGCCAGGCGAGTCGTTGCACCCGGGGCAGCCTTCACGATCGGTCCTCCGGACGGGCGGGCGGATCCGGCGAGGACCATTGTGGTCAATTGGACCGATCGACTCTCGGCAGCGGAACATAACGAGACCTACCCCGTGCCGGTAGAACCGCCGGAAAGATAATCGGGCGTCGTTCATGCCGAGCCTCGCTCGACCGGACGAGGGGACAGCCTCCATGTGTCGGCAGTGCTCATTCTGTAGTCGATTTGGACCTGCCTTGCTCGTCATAGAGGTGTCAGTATCTTCACCAACCGAAAGGACAGCTCATGCGCTACTCGCTCCTTCTTCACAACGCCGACCCGAGCGAAGCGGGCGTCACCGAGGAGGATATGGAACCGTTTCGCGCGGCCTTCGACGCCTATGCGAAGTCGCTCAATGATTCCGGGGTGCTGGTCTCCGCCGACATCCTGCAGCCCCCGTCCAATTCGACGACGGTGACGCTTCGCGACGGCACGCTCCGGGTTCAGGACGGCCCCTTCGCCGACACGAAGGAACAGCTCGCCGGCGCCTTCGTCGTCGAAGTGCCCGACCTTGATGTGGCGATCGCCTGGGCCGAGAAATGCCCCGGGGCACAATACGGCACGATCGAAATCCGCCCGTCGGCGATCGTCTTTGCGGACGGGCGATGGAACAACCTGGTCTGACCGCGAGGGCGCGGGCCGAGGACACGGCCCGCGCCTCCTACGGGCGGCTCTTGGCCATCCTCGCCGCCCCGAACGGCGACATTCCGGCCGCGGAGGACGCCCTCTCCGACGCGTTTGAGCGGGCACTGCGCACCTGGCCGACCTCCGGGATCCCGGATAGCCCGGAGGCGTGGCTCCTCGCGGTGGCGCGCAACCGACTGCGCGACCTCTGGAAATCCTCCGCGTTTCGCACCTCGACAGTCCTCAACGACGTCACGGTTCCCGGCGACAGCGCGCTCGACGACATTGACCTCGACGCCATCCCCGACAGGCGTCTCTCCCTCATGTTCGTGTGCGCCCATCCCGCCATCGACGCCGCCGCGAGAACACCGCTCATGCTGCAGACGGTCCTCGGTCTCGACGCGGCCCACATCGCAACGGCGTTCGCCATTCCGGCGCCGACCATGGCCGGGCGGCTCGTTCGGGCGAAGCGACGCATCCGGGATGCCCGAATTCCCTTCGCCGTTCCGGGCCGCGAGGACATGCCCCGACGACTTCCGCCGGTGCTGGAGGCGATCTACGGCGCGTACGCCATCGACTGGCAGCTCGTCTCGGGAACAACGCTTCGCGACTCGCTGTCGAGCGAGGCGCTCTATCTCGCCCTGACCCTCGCCGAGTTGCTGCCCGACCAACCGGAGGCGGCAGGGCTCGCCGCACTCGTCTCCCTCTCTCTCGCGAGGGCGGATGCCCGACTCGACTCCGGTCGCCTTGTGCCGCTCGACGAGCAGGACGTGGCCCGCTGGGATCCTGCGCTCATCGCCACGGGAGAGCGCTTTCTCGCTAGCGCTCACCGCCTCGGTCGGCCGGGCCGGTTTCAGCTCGAGGCCGCGATCCAATCGGCGCACTGCGCGCGACGGCGCACCGGTACGACAGACTGGGCGGCGATTCGAACGCTGCACGAGGGACTTGTGCGCGTCGCTCCGACTCTGGGCGCCAGGGTCTCCCTCGTCGCGACTATCGCGAACACCGACGGGGCGGAAGCGGGGCTTCGTGCGCTCGATTCGATCGAGGATCCTGCTTGCGAGCGCTTTCAGCCGGCGTGGGCGACTCGGGCCCATTTGCTCGCGCGACTCGGCCGCACAGAGGAGGCCGCTGGTGCCTTCGATCGGGCGATCTCCCTCAGCGCCGACCCGAGCATCCGCAACTATTTGCATTCGAAGGCTGCGGAGCTTGGCCACAGCGCGTAGGGAATGGCGCGTAGGGGATGATGGGTCGCATGGCAACCGACCCGTTGACCGCGGCAGCGGACGAGTTGTACGCCCTCACGCCCGATGAATTCACCGCCGCCCGCAACGCGAAAGCGAAGCAAGCGACGGATCGGGACCTGATCGCCCAGATTCGGCAGCTGCGCAAGCCGTCACCCGCCGCATGGGTCTCGAATGCGCTCGTGCGTTTCCGCTCGGGACAGATCGATGAACTGCTCACTCTCGGCGCGTCGCTCCGCGAGGCCCAAGATGATCTCGATCGGAACGCGCTCGCCACCCTGAGCAAACAGCGTCGCCAACTCGTCGCCGCGATGGCACGCGAAGGCGGGGCGCTCGCCGAAACTCTCGGGCACCGGGTCACGAGCTCGGTACTCGATGAGGTGGCTTCGACACTGCACGCGGCGATGGCCGATCCGGATGCCGCGACGGCGATGCGCACCGGACGGCTGGTCCGCTCCCTTTCGAGCATCGGCTTCGAGCGGGTGGATCTGGACGGCGCGGTCGCGGTTCCCGGTGCGCCGGCACGATCGGTTCGACCCGCGCCGCCGTCGCTCGACCGCAAGGCGGAACGAGAGGCGGCCGAACGCGAGATCCGTCGTGCCGAACGGGACGCCGAAGCGGCGAGGGAGCGAGCGGCGACCGCCGAAGCCGAGCTTGACCACATCGATCGTCAAATCGAGGAGGTCGAGCGTCATCGCGACGAACTCGAGGGCCTCCTCGCCGAGCTCCACGAGCGAGTGGCCGAAACTCAACGGGAGATCGCGAGTGGCGATCGACGGTCGCGCTCGCTGGTCCGGGATCGGGACAGGGCGGCCGACGCCGCTGAGCGGGCGGCTCGCGACGCCGAGCGCGCACGGGAACGGCTCGCGCGCCTGCGCTGACCGGCACCGATTGCCCGTGGCGGCTCCCGCGGTTCGTCCGCTGCGATACCCCAGATTCGAGGCGACCTCTATGCCTTGAAGCAATTTTTTCTCCGCGTATCGTCGCGTCCACCCAATGACTCGACTCATGGAAAAGGAACCTCATGTCAGACACGTATCCACCCACATCAGTTCCGCCATCGGACACTGGCGCAGCGTCAGACAGCACTACCTCGGGTCGCGCCAAAGAACAGGCCGCCCATGTTGCGCACGGCGCAGCCGATGCGTCGAAGCAG
>JAUZFY010000233.1 GCA_030840185.1 Microbacteriaceae bacterium
AGTACGACAGGTCGCTGTACCGCCGACTCTCGTCTGCCGGATGCCGCCACAGACCGGGCGACTGGTGGGTCGGGACGAGCATTTCGAAGGCGTTGAGCAGGATCGGTTTGGTCATTGTGGAGCTTTCTTGCTGCGAGCGGGTGCGGTGGAGCGCTTCGGTTGGGACGCGGCCCCTGAAGCCTAGAACGTGTCGCTGATCGTATTGTCCTTGGCATACGCCCGCGCGGGGTCCTTCGCTGTGAGGGCTGCGGCAATCGTCAGAAGGCCGAGAAGGCCCAGGTAGGCGCAGATGAGCCACGGCTGGTTACCTCCCACCGCAAGCAGCCCTGCGGCAATGAACGGGGTGAGCCCGCCCGAAAGCACGGTGCCGACTTGGTAGCCGAAGGAGACGCCGCTGTATCGGAGGTGAAGCGGAAACTGTTCCGCAAACCACGCCGCCTGCGGGCCGTAGATGGAGTCATGCAGGATGTTCAGTCCGATGATGAGCACGATCGGTAGCAGGAACAGCGGGCCGTTGTCCAGGAACCAGAACAATGGCCAGACGAAGACGATGATGCCAATCGCGCTGATCACGGTGATGCGGCGGCGACCGATCCGGTCGGACAGCCAGCCCCAGAACGGCCCGGAGACGAGACCGAGGGCTGCGGCGATCAGGATGGCGGCTAGTCCTGCCGCGGAGGCCGGCACGCCTCGCCGTGTCGTGAGGTAGCTGAGGATGTACACGGTCAGGATCACGAAAAGGGCGGGCTGCACCAGGCGCAGCCCAATTGTCACGAAGAGCGCACGTCGGTGGTGCAGCAGCACTTCCTTGATCGGGTTGCTCGCGACCCGATCCTCCGCTTTGAGCCGCTTGAATTCGGGGGCGTCCTCCACCCCGAGCCGAATGTAAAGGCCGATTGCAACGAGGAGAGCGCTCAGGAGGAACGGGATACGCCAGCCGAAGGACTGGAACTGCGACGAAGACATGAGCGCCTGGGTCGTGGCGAAGGCGCCGCTGGCCAGAAGCAGACCGAATGCGGAGCCGACCTGTGTGAAGCTCCCGAAGAAGCCGCGAAGCCGGCGTGGTGCGTGTTCGACCGAAAGGAGAGCCGAGCCACCCCATTCTGCGCCGACCGAGAGGCCCTGCACGACGCGCAGCAGCACGAGCCCGACAACGGCGGCCCAGCCGATAGTCGCGTAGGTCGGCAGGAGACCGATGGCGGCGGATGCCACGCCCATGATGAACAGCGAAGCGACGAGGAGCGCCTTGCGGCCGATCCTGTCCCCCAGGTGGCCGGCGATGATGCCACCGAGCGGGCGCGCGAAGAAGCCAACCGCAAACGTCGCGAAGGAGGCGAGGATCCCAGCAATCGGTGATGAGCCTGGGAAGAACTGTTTGCTGAAGATGAGTGCGGCCGCGGTGCCGTAGAGGTAGAAGTCGTACCACTCGATGGTCGTGCCGACGAAGGCCGATGCGAGGACGCGCCGCTTGTCGCGGATCCGGACGGGGGGCTGTGGTCCAACGGGCGTGCTCGTGGCTGAGGACACAGTGGGCCTTTACAGGGTCAGGGCGCCGAAGCAGCGCCATACTTGCCCGCTCGAGGTCCTTGCCCCGATGGGCCGAATCGTCACCTGGAGCACCCCGCTACCGCGAGAGGGTTGCCGTCCAACAAACCAGGGTTTCGCGTTGGAACTCGTGATTCTTGATAGGAGGTTATAAGCAACCTCGGAGGCACTCAATCTCCGGCGTCACACAGCGCAACATGAGGCGCACCATGGATGCGGGCGCACGTCGGAACGTCCGGCGTTTTAACCACAACCCGCTCGTCAGTCCGCGCAAACTCGTGTAGACCAAGACCAAGACCAAGACCAATGAGAGGAATGAGATGAGACCGGCACCGCACCCGGGAGGTAAGTCAAAAACCGGAGGTAAGTCAAAAAGGGACTCCCGAGCAAGCGCACACTCCGCCTGGCACCTCAGCCAATTGCACGACCCGCCCAGCCCGGCCGCGCGCGGTCTCATCGTGGCCATTGTGGCGTGGACCCTAGCCTGGAAAGGAGCCTCGCTCTGGCGCGCCGCGAAAGACGACAATAAGCCCTGGTTCATCACACTGCTGATATCGAACACCGCGGGAATCCTCGACTCCGTCTACCTTTTCGGCGTGAGCGCCGCCAAGCGCCGCCAAGGGCAAGAAGAGAGTTCGATGCTCGCCCCAACCGGCGAAACTGCGGCACTCGGACACACGGAAGAAACCTAAGCAAAGCGCCTTTACCTCGCGGCAGGGCAACGGAAAGGATCGGGAGCATGAAGGTACTCGTGGTGTACGAATCGATGTTTGGCAACACTCGCAGGATTGCGCAATCGGTGGGAAGCGGGATCGCTTCCGTGACAGGACTGGAAGTCGTCGTCACAAGCGTCAGCCGAGCCCCCGTTGACAGTCTCGCCGGAGTGAACCTGCTCGTCGTAGGTGGCCCGACTCACATCCACACGATGAGCACTCCGGCCTCCCGGATTGAGGCTTCAAAACAAGCGAGCGAACCTGACCGTCATCTGATCTTGGAGCGCGACTCCTCGGGTATCGGCGTGCGTGAATGGATGAAAGCACTTCCGCGCCTCAACGGGCTGTTTGCCGCTTTCGACACGCGAGCTGACATTTTGAAAGTCCTCAGTGGAGCCGCAAGCACCGCAATCGACAAGCACCTTCGCCGGCACGGATTGCGGCCCGTAGTCGCCCCCCGCAGCTTCCTTGTTACCCGGTTCAACGAGCTCCAAGAGCACGAACGGAGCGAGGCCCATGACTGGGGTGCTCAGGTGGGTCTCGCTGCGCGGGCCACGCTTGAACCCGCAGTCTGACGAGATTTCGGGAAGGTCAGGCTACTGTCCGCCCCTACGATCGACCTTCTGGGTGGGGATCTCGTAGTAGTTCCGCCTAGATCACGCTGTTGCGTGAGATCAATGCGGGACAGTTGATATTCATGAGAACGTCGTGGGTAGTCGTTCCCAGGACCGATTGCCTCGGACCTCGACTTTCCGAGCTGCCCAGCACGAGGAGGTTGGAGCGTCGACTGGCGTCCAACAGCGCTTCAGGAGGGGATCGGCGCGAAATCCGGGTCGAGACGACCGCCTCGGGCGCGGACTTCCGGGCCTCGTCCAACGCGCTGCGAAGCAGGCTTCGTTCAGCCTCCAACGGATGTGCGATGGCATCCATTCGCGAGGTCACCGCGATCCACGCCGAATGTATCAGCACGGCCTCCTCCCGCAACCGGGCGGCTTCCCGTGCCGCGCTCGCGATCGCCCGTGAGTCGACTTCCGGCCATCCGACTCCCGCCACCACTCCCCGTCGGGTGCCCAGTTCGACGTCGGGTATTACCGCCACGGAGCAACGCGCGAGCGAGACTATGGAAATGCTTCGGGACCCGAGAACTCGACCGTGAAGGAAACCTGTCTTATGTGTCCCGATGACCAGTAAATCGTCAGCCGAGGGGGCCGCGGCGAGTTCCCAGACCGGGCTCCCCCGCAATATTTGGGAGGTCACTGCTACTCCTGCGTCGAGTTCCAGTGACTTCTGCTCGCCGCGCGCGAGCGCTTCTTCACCTCGCTGCTCCGCCTCCTCGGCATAGTCGTGACCGGCGAGGCCCCACTCGTCGTCAACCACGTGAAGAAGCACGACTGGCACGCCGACTTCCGCGGCGCGCAGAATCCCCCATCGCAGTGCCGCCATGCTCGGCCCTGAACCATCGACGGCGATGAAATATGTACTGGTCACGGTCGCTTTTCC
>JAUZFY010000253.1 GCA_030840185.1 Microbacteriaceae bacterium
GGGGCGAAACGTTCGGCGATCTGCCTCACGAGCGGCAGCGACGCGTTGTCGCCACTCACGTAGACAATCGGCTCACCTGGTGCCTCGAGCATGAATCCGATTACCGGACCGATCCGGGGCTCGACGCCGGCCGGACCGTGTAGGGCCGGCATCGCGGTGACGGTCACTCCGCCGATCTCGTAGCTCTCCCAGTTGTCCAAGCCGATGACGCTGCCGCCGAAGAGGTCGCTCGCCGCCTGCTGGGTGCTGAGCGTCGGGATGCCCTGCGCGATGAGTTCGAGCCCCTCCCAATCGAGGTTGTCCTTATGCCCGTGGTGGGAGAGCAGCACGAGGTCGATCTGCCCGAGGTCGGCGCGAGCGATGCCCGGACCGGCGGTCTTCACGAAGGTCGCTTCGCCCGGCGAGCCGTACTTCTGCGGCGGGTCAAAAGTGGGATCTGTCACTATCCGGAGGCCGGCAAATTCGAGAAGCGCCGTGGGGCCGCCGATGAAAGTGATAGCTGTGGTAGACACCCTCCGAGCCTACGCTGGGAGACATGTCCAACCGTCTCAGCGAAGCCGTGAGCCCCTACCTGCTCTCGCACGCAGACAACCCGGTGAACTGGTTCCCCTGGGGTGAAGACGCGTTCGCCGAAGCGCGCCAGCGAGAGGTGCCGCTGCTGGTCTCGATCGGATATTCCACGTGCCACTGGTGTCACGTCATGGCCCGAGAGAGCTTCAGCGACCCCGGGATCGCCGACCTGTTGAACGAGAACTTCGTGTCCGTGAAGGTCGACCGGGAGGAACACCCGGATGTCGACGCGAGCTACATCGCCGCTGCCGGCGCGTTCACCCCCAACCTGGGCTGGCCGCTCAACGCGTTTGTCACGCCAGACGGCAAGCCATTCTTCGCCGGAACGTACTGGCCGCCGATAGCGCTCGGGCAGCATCCCTCCTTCCGGCAGGTGCTCAGCGCCGTGCTCGACGCGTGGTCGAATCGGCGGACCGATGTCGAATCGACGGCCAACGCGGTGGCCGAGGCGCTTCGCGCAAGCGGGACGCTCCCGTCCGATTACGCGAGGCCCGCGTCGCCTCCCGATGCCGCCGAATTCGCCGAGGCGGTGGACCAACTCATCGGCTACGAGGATCCCGAGTTCGGCGGCTTTGGCGGGGCACCAAAGTTCCCCTCCGCTCCGGTGCTGGACTTCCTGCTCGAACGAGGCGCGGCCGGCGACGCGGATGCCCTCGCTCTCGGGCGCCGCTGTCTCGATGCCATCGCGGGGCTCAACTGGACCGGTGTGCGTCCGGTCTCCGCCCTCCGTGACTGCGTTGAGGGCGGGTTCTTTCGCTACGCGACGCGGCGCGACTGGACCGAGCCGCACTACGAACGAATGCTCTACGACAACGCGCAGTTGCTGACCGCCTTCACCCGACTGGAACAGCTGGAGGCGGATGAGAGCCACGCCCAACTCGACGTCATCGAGGGCATCGCCGCCTTCCTCATCGAGGTGATGGAACAGCCGGGCGGTGGATTCGCGTCCGCTCAGGACAGCGAGAGCACGGTCAACGGGCTCCGGGTCGAAGGCGGGTATTACCTGCTGGATGGCGCGGCGCGGGTCGGGCAGCCGCCGCCGGCCCTCGACGAGAAGCTGATCACCGGATGGAACGGGCTCGCCATCGGCGCCCTCGCAACCGCCGGCTTCGCGTTCAAACGGGAGCCCTGGATCGACGCGGCCCGCAGGGCGGCCGACGCGCTAATCGCTAGGCACCTGCTCCCCGACGGGACTGTGCTTCGCGCCTCCGTGCGCGGGAGGCCGTCCACCTCTAGTGCGACTCTCGAGGACTACGGGATGCTCGCGACGGCCCTGATCCAGCTTTCGACGGCAACCGGCGAGGTCGAGTACGCGCTGGTGGCTCGAGGCCTTGTCGACCGCGTCATGGCAGCCGGGGGAGCGGCCCCGTTCGGCGTCCCCGGCGGCGCCGACCCGGTGCTCGCCGCGCATGGGCTCGCCCTCGAAGTCGACCCTTCCGAGGGCGCCTACCCGTCGGGACTCAGCGCCATGGCCGGGGCAAGCTATTCGCTCTACCTACTCACCGGATACGCCCGGTACCGGGAAGCAAGCGCCCGAGTCATCGAAATGCTGGCCCCGCTCGCCCTGCCGCGACCCATCTCGTTCGGGGGAACTCTTGCCGTGGCATCCGCGCTCTCGGAGCCGATCCGTCAGCTCATCGTCGTGACCGACGACGCGCACTCCGCCCTCGCCGCCGTGGCCCGAACCAGCTTCCACAGCGGGTCCCTGGCCGTGGTGCTCAGTCGTGAGCAGGCGGCCCGGTTCGCGGAAGCCGGATTCGAACTGTTCGCCCGGCGGGTGAGGGAGGGCGCTTACCTCTGCCAGAACTTCGTCTGCCGACTTCCGCTCACCGAGGCGGAGGAACTGCGGAGCGCTCTGGCCGCCTAGCGGATGGCCTTGCGGGCTGGGGCACTCCCTCGTTCGTCTCATTTAGTCTGTACAAAGGTCACAACGAAAGGCAGATTGAATGACAGTCCCCACCATCGCTCTCAACGACGGAACGCAAATTCCCCAGCTCGGCTTCGGCGTGTTCCTCGTCGACCCCGACGACACCGAACGGATCGTGTCCGACGCTCTCGAGGCGGGCTACCGTCACATCGATACGGCCGCCGGGTATAACAACGAGGAGGGTGTCGGTCGAGCGATCGCGGCATCCGGTCTCTCCCGTGACGAGATCTACGTCACGACCAAGCTGAAGAACGACGACCAGGGCGCGAAGACCGCC
>JAUZFY010000282.1 GCA_030840185.1 Microbacteriaceae bacterium
CGACGCGCAGAAACCCGAGTTCGATGAGCGGACGGAATGCCGCGGCGAACGGTTCAGCCAGCAGATCCATCACCGGGTTGAGCTTGAGCACGGTCACCCGGTTGTGAGCGATCAGTTCGTAGAGCACGTCCAGCGGCGGGATGGAGGTAATGTTCCCCGCCCCGAGCACGAGTCCGATTCCGCCGGTCGCCTGCGGAGTTCGGGCCCCGAGTCCCGCCGTCGCGCGGACGGTCTCCGCGGCGATGCCCGGCTTCATCCACACTTCGGCGCTGAATCCGTGAAGCAGGACGCCGTCATACGCGGTCGAGGGCAGCACCGGCACGGTCACCCGGTTGCCGGGTGCAGCCCCCAATTTTTTCCGCTCGATCGGGCTGGCTCCGCCGGCCAGGGCGGAGATCGATGTGCCAAGCGCGGCGAGGGCCGAGAGAACGCTGTACGGTCCGGTAATCCATTCCTCGCCGACGTAGGGGGAATCGGGGTCGAGCGCCTTCGTCCGAACGGCGGCGTCGACCCACCACTCCGCTTCGGCGGCGACGGAGGCGTGCACTCTGGCGAGCAGATGCGCCCTCTCACGCAGCGAAGTGGCGGCCCACCGCTCTTCTCCCGCGGCAAGCTCGGAGATCGCGGCGTCGAGCTGTCGCCGGCCCGCGTCATCCAATGGTGTTGTTCGGGCACCCTCGCTTGCGGCGGGTTCCCTAGAGTCTGTCTTGGCCATCAATCCCCCTCGATCGCTGCCGGTGCTGCGCGGCGCCAACATTGCACGCTCGCTTTTCGAACTCTACGCGCCCGGGCGGCGCAGGACCGGGCGCTCCCCGATTGGGGCCTCGTACTGGTTACAGGCGCTCGATGATGGTCGCGTTCGCCATGCCGCCGCCCTCGCACATCGTCTGCAGGCCGTACCGACCGCCGGTGGATTCGAGGTAATTGAGCATCGTGGCGAGGAGCTTCGTTCCCGACGCGCCGAGCGGATGCCCGAGGGCTATTGCGCCGCCTCGAGGGTTGAGCTTGGCCGGGTCGGCTCCGGTCTCCTCGAGCCAGGCGAGCGGCACGGGGGCGAAGGCCTCGTTGACCTCGTAGGCGTCGATGTCCTCGATGGTGAGTCCGGTCCTGGCAAGCACCTTCTGCGTCGCGGGGATGATGCCGGTGAGCATGAGCAACGGGTCGCTGCCAACCACGGAGAACGCGTGAAGTCGGGCTCGAGCTCGAAGGCCGAGCTGTGCAGCCTTTTCTTCGCTCATGACGAGCGCGGCGGAGGCGCCGTCGGACAGGGGGGACGAGTTCCCGGGCGTGATCACCCACTCGATCTGCGGGAACCGCTCGGCAAATCGCTCCGAGTAGAACGCGGGCTTGAGGCCGCCGAGACCCTCTGCGGTCGTCGACGGGCGGATCGTCTCGTCGGAGTACAGGCGCGCCACCGGAACGAGTTCGTCGTCGAAGTGTCCGCCCGCTTGCGCTGCGGCGGCGCGGGCATGGGACTCGGCGGAGTAGTCGTCGAGCTGCGCGCGGGAGAAGCCCCACTTGCTGGCGACCAGTTCGGCGGAGATTCCCTGGCCGACAAGTCCACCGGGGTATCGCTCGGCGACCTGCTCACCGTAGATGTCCTCGCCGAGGGTGGAGAAGCCGATCGGATTGCTGCTCATCGACTCCACCCCGCACGCGATGGCGATGTCGTAGGTGCCCGAGACGATGCCCTGTGCGGCGAAGCTAACCGCCTGCTGGCTCGAGCCACACTGCCGGTCGATTGTCGTTCCGGGAACATGCTCCGGAAAACCGGCGCCGAGCACGGCGTTTCGAGTGACGTTGTAGGTCTGTTTTCCGGCCTGTGAGACGCATCCGCCGATCACGTCGTCGATGAGCGCAGGGTCGAGGCTGTTGCGTTCGACAAGGGCTCGCAGTGTGTTCGCGAGCAGGTCTACCGGATGCACGTCGCTCAGGCCGCCGCCCGGCTTGCCTCGGGCGGAGGGGGTGCGAATAACGTCGACGATCACTGCGCTGGTCATGGCTGACTTCCTTGTCGGACAAACTTTCAGTGCACCCCCAGAATAGGCGCCCTGGCCCGCGGAGATGCTTAATCTCGAACGCGCAGACGCATCACCGCACGCCCGTTAGACGGTCGGGAGCCGATCTCGAATCCGGCTCCCTCGAACAGGGAAATCGTGCCGTGGTATAGCACCGAGGCGGTCGCCTCTCGTTCCGTGGGGTCGACCGGGTAGCCCTCGATTACGGATGCTCCCCGCGACCTTGCATGGTCGACGGCCGCTCTGACCAGCGCGCTTGCAACCCCACGGCGGCGAAAGTTCGTCCGGACCACGAAACACGTGATCGCCCACACTGTCTCGTCCGCCGGATCCTCCGTGCTGCCGCCCGTGACGACCCGGGACCGCAGGAGGCTGGGATAGCGTGGCCGGGGCTCGACGGCGCACCATCCAACGGCCTCGCCGTCGAGATAGGCGATGAGCCCGGGTGAGTCATCCTGAACCTGTTCGGAAAGCCGGGCCTGCCGGTCGGCCGACGACCCGGCGCGCCACTCGGCACCGTTCAGCTTGAAGAATTGGCACCAACAGCCTGCGGGGTCCCCTCTCGTCTGGAAGACCAGGCGCACGTCTTCCCAGGGAACGTCGGCTACCGGGACCGCGAGCACAGTGGATTCGTCCATCGCAGGTCTGTCCTCCCTCTTCTCTCCGCTCGTCCCTGCTCGGTGCGACCGGGACGAGTCGGTGCGCGGCGCTACAGGTCGAGCGACTGCCCGGGCTCCAGCCCGACGTATTCGCCGCCGCGCTGCTCGACCGCCCACTTGATGCGGTCGCCGCCAAGGCTCTTGCCTGCGGTGGATAGCAGCATCTCGTGCGTCGGAAAGGCCCGGCGCGGCTTGACAGCGAGCACGAAGTCGATGGTCTCGCCGATCTTCAGCCAGGGCGCACCGACCGGCGCGGCGAGCACGTCCACGGACACGTCCTCCGGGACGGTGAAGGAATCGCCCGGGTAGTACAGCGAGTCGTTGATTAAGACGCCGACGTTGTCAACGACGGGGATGGACTCGTGGATGACGGCGTGCTTCTCGCCGAAGAAACGAAGCGTGAAGGGGTCGATTTCGACAGAGTCGCCGCCGCGGACGACCGTGACTTCGAAGTCAGTTGCGGCGAGAGCGACGCCCTCCGGGCCATACACCGTCGCGTCGGGATTGCGCTCGAGAATGTGTGTGAGCTGGTCCGAGGTCCAGTGGTCGCCATGCTCATGCGTGATCACGATGCCGACGACGTTATTCAATCCGACGAGGGCGGTGGTGAAGGAACCCGGGTCGACCACGAGCACCTTCCCTGCGGCTTCGAGGATCAGGCAGGCATGTTCTTGTTTCGTTACTCGCATGCTGCCGACTGTACTCCGCGTCGCCCCTTGAATAAGGTACCCCCCGGGGGTATTGTTGACGGCAGTCACACAGCAACGAACCCGAAGGCGAAGGATGATGACCAACCACGACACGGTGCGCACGGGCTCGACGACGGATGCCGCCGAGCATCCGGAGCACGACACTACCCACGCCGGTCAGCACGACCATGCCGAACTCGACCATGCGGAACACGACCATGCCGGCCACGAGGGTCACGCCGGCCACGACCCGGCCGTGTTCAAGCGCAAGTTCCTGCTCAGTCTGGCGCTCACGATCCCGACCCTGGTCTTTTCGACGGGTCTGCAGAATATTCTCGGCCTCGGCGGACCGCGGTTCGCCGGAAGCCAGTACATTCCCGCCGTGTTCGGCGTCGCGCTCTTTCTCTATGGAGGGCTCGTCTTCCTGAGGAGCGCTGTCGGCGAGCTGCGATCACGCCAGCCGGGGATGATGACCCTCATTTCGCTCGCGATCGTCGTGGCCCTCGGCTACAGCCTCGCGGTGACGCTCGGGCTGCCGGGAATGGACTTCTGGTGGGAGCTCTCCACCCTCATCACAATCATGCTGCTCGGGCACTGGATCGAGATGTCCGCCGTCATGGGCGCGCAGGACGCC